>JAUUYW010000076.1 GCA_030590265.1 Candidatus Krumholzibacteriia bacterium | reverse complement strand
CGTCTTTTGCCATGGGCAGCAAATCGGGCCTGGGGTTGAGGGCCGAGTGGGATGGTTGATCCATCATTTCGATCCACTCCACTTCAGCAGAGTGGTCCAGGGGTGAATTTTCTTCACCCGCGGAAATGGCCGCAGTATTTGAGGCCAGAATGATCACGAACAGAATGACTGGGAAACGAAAAAACGAAGATTGCAAATTCAGCAGCATTGAATCCCCCCCTTGAGTATTCCTGAAAAATAACTGAATGCTATTTTCAATCTACTGATCACGACTCCAGCGGTCAATAGACCGGGGCAAGCCCCCACCGGCTCCATCGCTATTTGGCAACATCCCCCAACAACAGCTGCCCCTTCAACGTTTGCACCAACGGCTGCTCAGAGGAACCCTGAAAAACTACCCTATGGATGATCAGCCGCACCTTCAGGTTCTCATTGGCATAGTTAAAAGTCATCTCTTCGACGGTGCCCTCATGTCCATTGTTAGACCCTTCACCGGTTTTTGCCAGATCCTGAAACAATTCCCGCAATGGCATCCTCAATACGATCTGTTCTGACTTCTTCACAATCAGATCTCCCCCATCCGGAGTAAGACCAACCTTTGCCTCAACATCACCCCATTTGAAATTTGCGAAGTTGCCCGGTAAAGTCTCCAAGACCAGGGAGTAATCAAAATCACCGATGGAAACAGCGTTGAAACGACCATCCCCCAACAGGGAATGCCTCTGGAATATATTGGTGGATGATTGCCATATCCGTGGAATTCGCAATTCATCTGCGATCAGGTCAATTCTTTCCCGATTGTTTGAGTACTTTAACTGGCCATCACCCTGAACAGAATACATGGCCTCATGCATTTCGGGAGTGAGCCATTGGTCGATTTCTTCATGGCCAAATTGGTCCATCAGGTATTTGATTGAGTGAAGGATATCGGAATGGGCCACAGACTTGGCAACTATCTTGGCGGGAACAAACTGGCCTTCAGAATACAAATGAATTTCGGTCAACTCTTCGACCAACCGACCCTTCTGGCTGTGCAGGGACATGGACACTGCACTCCAGGGCCCCAGGGACATGAGAAGACCCAAAACCCCAAGACTCAAAGGGATGGTCCTGATGGAAATGCGCTTTGACACCAATCCCAGAACCAGAATCACAGCCAGCCAACCGGACAAGACCACCAGGATATATCTCAGTTCCGTGAGTCCATACTGGTTAAGGCGTTTGCTCACGGCAAGAACCAACATGACCACCGACGGGAGCATGAGGATGTGGAAAATCCGGAAGTAGATCCTCACCCATCGATCGCCCTCTTGTCCTTGCAGGGGAGACAGCAAAACGACCGACAGCAATCCTGCAACTGCCACACTCGAAACCAACCAGCCTATCCAGCCACTGGGCCAAACACCCGTCAGCATCACCTTGCCCAAATAGGCCAAAAGAATGGCCAGATAGATCACCACCAAAGTGGACAGGATGTGTTGAGCGAAGACCCGCAGAGCACGAGGGAAATCGTCATCATCGGCTAGCCCCAAGGGATTTTCAGGAATTCCTCCCAGGAAAAACCAGGTATTGAAGACAAACCCCAGCAAGAAGAAGAGTTTCACGTAAGAATCAGACGGCAAGGAAACGCCTAACAATTGGTCCAGGGCCGCCAGAGCCAGACTCAATCCGGCATACAAGACAAAGGTGAACAGCAGCGATGAAGTGAATCGCAGAAGAAGGGTCTTGTTGAATTGCCAGAGAGCCTGACCAGGGTTTTGGCGCAGAAACGGAGCCACCGAAACCAGAAAATGCCAGGCAAACAGGAGGATGAAAAAGCGGATGACATGGCTTTGGGGTAGTTCTTCGGGAAGCAAGAGGTAGTAGAGAACAAGGGCCAAAAGACCGCCCACCCGGGCCAATCGTCCCAGCCATGGGTGCATCTTCTGGTTTTCAAAAGCGAGGGCCAAAGTCAACAAAAAGGGAATTCCCAGAACGGATGCCATCAAGAGTTGGATAAAGGGACCAGGATCACTGGTATTGTCGATCCATTCAATAGCGGCGTAAGCGGCGACCAAGGTGCACAGGATAACCAGTGGGAAACGGCGAACCGAGTGTTGGGCATCCACTAGATTGCGGGTCATTGAGAGGCGCATCTTGCATTCTCCCTGTAGGGGTTGAGAATCACCTTAACCAACAGGTAGCACGTTTCATGAAGAATTCAAGCAAGATCGGGCCACATTAGGTATTTGCACTGATTCTGGTCTTTGAAACAGCCTCCATCATGATTAGTGGTTCACATTTTTTCGGTATTTCACGCAATACTCTATGTGGGGACAATTGGAATGATCCAAATATTATTGGACCTTTGCCGGCAAGTGGCTGCTGGGAGTTGAGGAAAGATCACCTTCAAAGGAGAAGAAATCATGAGAAAGTTTTTCATTGTCGGAATGACCCTTGTCATCGCCTTGCTGCTTGTCAGCTGCAGTCGCGAGGAAGCAGTAACACCACAATTGGGGTCAACGGATATCATATCCTCTACCCTCACCATCAACACCGAGCGCCTTGCATGTGAAATCCTTCTGGCCAGCGGTTGGCAAGAGGACTCGGAAGTTGATCTGTCTACAAAGATGTTGAATCCCAAAGGCGATGGAGAAGCTCTGTGCGTCCTGGATTTCGAACGAGAGCAAATCAGCGGTGATATATTTCACTACAGTTGGGATGTTCAAATCGGAGGTGGCGGTTTCAATGTAATCCGAGTCCATCGTGTGGTGAAAGAAAGAGCACCCAATCGACCCATCCGATCCCGTAAAAGCGTCTTCATGCTGCACGGTGACTTCAAGGATTTCGAAGGGTGTTTCATGCCTGGATTAATGTCTCAGCTCTATCCCGACGATTTCGGAATAGCGGTTTCCCTTGCCCAGGAAAACATCGATGTCTGGGGAATGGATCAGGTTTTTTGTCTGATTCCCGCCGACGAAACAGACTTCTCCCCAATGGCTGATTGGGATATGTACAAATTCGCACAAGATACCAGAACCGGCTTGGCGGTTGCTCGCACAGTCAGGCGTTTTACGGGTAACGGCTTCAGGAAAATCAATCTTCTGGGCTTTAGTGGAGGTGCCGCACTTGGTTTTGCGGTGGTCAATGAAGAGACTATGCTTCCTTATGGTAAGCGCCATGTGGGAGGCTTCATTCCTGTGGACCAGGGGCCATTTTCTGATGATGTGGGTTTTGCAGCCTCGGATTGCGCCACTGCCCAGTACTACGCCGAACTGGTGGATTCTGGTGAATACGCTGAGGAAAATTTCTTTCCCATGTTTGGCGTACCGGCTCGAGAAGACCCGGAAGGACCATCGGAATTTTTTGATGATTTTACCAACCTGCAGGCTGCCCTCGCAGTGGCTGTCTACCCCTACGTCGATGGCTTTCCTTACCACTTCCTGGCAGGGGAATTCGATTCCGATGGCATGCCAGACGGATTGCAATACACCAACGTGGATCTTTGGGTAGATTTCATGATTCACGCTCCGCCTTTCTTCCCCAATGCTTTCAGTCGCGATGAATTAATATCAGGGTGTGGAGCTGAGGATGCCCCCTGGACCAATCAACTCGACGAGGTCAATCTTCCTGTATTGTTCGTATCGGCGGCGGGAGGATTTGGATTGATGTATTCCTACACTTTGGACTTGATGACGGATGCGGAGATATCGACTCTGACAGTGGAACTCCATCCATCTGATGAAGTGGATCTGGAATTTGCCCACATCGACCTCTTCACCGCCAGCAATGCCCCCCAATTGGTGTGGCAACCGATTCTGGAGTGGATCATGTCGAACCATGGCAATCACCCCAATGGGCGATAACTGAAAACCACTGTTGCTGTTGGGATAGTGATGGAAAAATTATCCCAGCAGCAACAACCGATGCTCCATTTCCCGCAAGGGCATCAAATCACCCCTCCGGCTGGCCACCGCCACCCCACGCCGCAAAACATCCCTGGCTTCTTCCGTCCGGCCCAGTTTTTCTAAAACTTTTCCGTGGGATAAATAAAGTGAACTGTTGTTTTCCTGTTCGTCCACCGCCTTGCCGAGACAGTATTCAGCATCGTCGTATTCGCCCAAATCACTCAAGGCATTGCCCATGCCCATGAGAGCCAGTGAATCGCTGGGATCCATGGCCAGAACTTCGGCGAACATGGCCTGTTTGCGTTGAGCCTCGTCAATTTTTGCTTTTTTTAATGATGCACCCTGTTGCTTGAAAATTGCCGGATCATCCCCACCAAATTGCTTCATGGTGGAAAGGGCACGCTGCCGTTCGGCCTCTTCACGATTTCCAATTTTCATGTAATAAAGGGAAAGATTGGTGTTGACCATGGGTTCTTTCGGAGCCACTTCTTCCAAACGATGGAAGATATCAATGGCCTCATGAAATCGTTCACTGCGACCGAGGATGACTCCCAGGGCTTCGTAAGAGTCCAGGTGGGTTGGATCCAAACCAATGGCATCTTCAAGCAAATTGGCAGCTTTCAAATCCTGACCCCGGCTGAACAAATGAACCGCGCGTTCGTACAGACCGCGAGCACGACCAGCAGGCACACTGGCATCGTAAAATGGCAGCATGATGATTTTTGCCGTGAGCACTTCCTCGCCAGTATTGATTTCCAACATTTCACCAGCCGTGCGGTTTTCCCGATCAAGAAAAGCCAGAGCCACGGTGGCATCCCAAATTGTTGAATGTGTGTGCGAAGCCCAGGTGCCTATGGTCTGGCCATCACTGTCTTGAATTTTTTGACCAACTGGTGGCAGAATACCCGCAGCCGGAGAATCTAAAAATACGAGTCCACGCAAACCCAGTTTCACTGAACCGTATGAACGGATTCGCGCCAAAACTTCCTGTCCCAAATAGCAACCTTTGGTGGCACTGACCGTATGGCGTTCCAAACCAGTTTGCGAAAGAACCATTGCTCCAGGTTCCAAATCGCGCCCCATAACCGGCCACCCGGCTTCCAGCTGCAAACTGGACCAGGCCTTGGCAGCATCTGCAGAACCATCCAAATGAATCAAATGATGCGCTATTGCCCAGTCTTCAAGGATTTTCATTTGAGTCGCGGATTCGCCGTCCCTAGGCCAGAGAAACAAAGTGCCTGGATCGCCAGTCAAACGTGATGGCAAACTCAGCAGCATGGGAAATTCTGTCAGATCAACCTGATCGCCGGTCAGCAAAAGGCCATCATACAAATCGCTGGCGTCTTCCAAAAACACATCTTCAGTGAAGATAAACTTGTCCAGATCGTCCTGGACCAAAGGTATCATTTTCCTTGGCATCACCAGCATAAACGCCGGATATGGCTGTCCTCTGTCTGGCAAGCGATGCAAACTGAACCACGCCTGAAGCAGGCCTTTTCGATCCACCCGCGCGGACATTTGATGAGCCTCCGGTTTGAGTGAGGCCACATCGCTGGTCAGTTGGGAATGCAGGAAAGCCACTGCATCTGGCCCACCAACCATGAGACTCCCAAGTTGAGGGGCATCGTCCCACCGAGACCAAAGGCCTGATCGGCGAATATTGCTGCAAAGCTCCTGCGCCGTCTTATCCATCAGACCGAGAAGCTTTCTCCACAACCACAGGTGTTGCTGGCATTGGGATTGTTGAATTGAAAACCTTTGCCCCCCAAACCAGAGTCATGATCGAGGGTTATTCCCCGGAGATAAATGGTGCTCTTGCGGTCCAGCAAAACACTAAACCCAGCAAAGGGGATGACAATATCCCCCGTCTTCTCCCGGTCGAATTCAACCTTGTAAACCATCCCGCTGCATCCGCCACCAGAAACCGCCAAACGCAGGCCCTGGTCAGGAACTTCTTCTGACGAAAGCAATCGCCGAACTTCAGTGCAGGCAGCTTCTGTCAAGGATACAGCTTGCTCACCGTCGGCAGAGCTTTCGGCCAAAGGCTTCAACTCCGACTGAAGCTGATTCGCCGAACTTTCCCTGGCCAGTTCCGGTTTAGGAGCCGACTCACCTGGTCGCCGAAAGTACTGACTCAGAGGAATCATGTTTTCCACCTGGGACGACGGCAAAATCAGCCGCTCATTTTTGATCCACACACCAAATTTGGCCACCCGCTCAAGATATTCGGCGTTGGTGCGGCCATCAGGTCCCTGCCCCGACTCATCTTCGTTGTGCGTGTCCACATCGAGCAACACCACGGTGGTTTCGTTGCGTTCGTGGCATCGCCCCACGTGCACGGTGTCGCCCATATGGGCAACAACAGTGATTCCGTGCAATGGGTCTTTTGTATCATGAAAAGTTCCCATGGTATCTCCTAGTTGCAATACTCATCGAAGGCCAACGTAAGATCTGCAGCAATGGACGCAGCATCTCTGCCTTCAATCATGTGCCGAGGGACAAAGTGCACCAACTCTCCGTTTTTAATCAAAGCCATGGACGGGCTGCTGGGAGGCACATCACCCAGCAACGACCGCACCTGGGAAGTCGCTTCAAGATCCTGTCCGGCAAACACGGTGGCAAAACGAGTTGGTGTGCAGGCATGGTCCATGGAAATGCGAACTGCAGGTCGGGCACTGCCGGCAGCACAGCCACACACAGAATTGATGAGGATGAGACCGGTTTCTTTCTGGTTCGCGAAGAAATCGATGGCTTCATCTGGAGTTCTTAACTCCTGGGCTCCAGCTGAGGCAAGCTCAGCACGCATAGGCGCTACCATTTGTTCAGGGTAAGGCATGGTGACTTCCTTTTATCAAAAGAGGATAAATGACATCCGATTAGTTGACGATAAATTAAAAAGTTTACTAAATTTGTCAAGTTTAAATCCGTAGCTGGTCAGTGCTCCCGCTGTAGTATGTCCCTTACCTGCCCGAACGTCGGCGCAAAAGCCACACAGCGCCAGCCATCCCACCCAATACCAGAACCAAAATCCACAGCATCGGCCCCGGTCCACTCTCCTGACGGACTAACAAAGCAACACCTTCATCACCCACTCCGGTCAATACAAAGGCAGCCCAATCGCGAGGTGGCATTCCGTTGCGCCGGCAAACCTCACGGGCTTGCACCAGCGCCTCATCACGGGCAGACCCTTTGCGCAACGCACCATAAAACGCAGTGACAAATTGCCTGGCCCCCAGATCATCCACATCCCACAAGGTGCTGACCACAGAACGAGCGCCCGCAGCCAAAAATGAGCGCGGCAAACCAAACCACCCCTCACCCAAAACCTGATGGGTGCCGAAGGTGCTGCAACCGCTGAGCACAACCAGATCACCCTGGAATTGAAAGGTTGAAATTTCCTTCGCCGTCACCACATCGACTCCCTGGGTGCCGGCCAAAACCACTGCCGAACGACCTCCATCAATGGGATCAACAACCGCGTGAGTCGCCAGGTGCAAAACCGCCAAACTAGCATTCATGGCCTGACGAAACTCGACACCGGACGCATCAACTCCCACCCGGCGCTGTTGTTTTTTAGTGGTCAGCGTTGCAATTTCTGCCCTGGCCTCAGGCAAGGCTACACCTGCCTGGGAACGAGCTGGAGAGACTGGCAGACGTCCAGGGATGATACCCGGAGCTGTGGGGTCAGCAAAGGCCAGCACACCATTTTGTGGTGCATGGCGAACACCCAAATCGAGCAACGCCGATGCGTTGGGCAAATAACTGAGCGGACGAGCCTCACCCCAGCCAACACCCTGGGAATCACGCAAGATACCCATGGGAAATCCTGCTAAAAATGACGGCGGAATAACCGAGAAACGTTGCACCTTCGCATCCACCGTTGCAAGCACCGGCCCAGCCAATGATTTTTCAAGCCGGACCAGGGCCGGACGGCAGGTTTCCAGTGATTCTCCTGCCGCCAACAAACGCAAGGCCGCCTTTGCGTCAGCAATAATCGAATCCGGGAATCCAAGGTCAACCGTGCGCAATCCATTGGCATCCAGGACATAGGCAACCAAAGGCTCGTTCACCGGGTCATTGAACAGAATCAGGGCGGCTTGATTTTTACTCAACTGGGCCTGCAATTCCTCAATACTTGCCACTTTTCCCGATGCGTGGTCACGGAAAATAGCCCCACGACCTCGTTCGATGGTGGCAAAAGCCTCTTCAATGCGTCCTCCTGCCAACTGGCACCTGGCCAAAGAGGAATAGAGTTCCCCACTGGCAGCAAAAATCCCAGCACGACTGCGATCGTCCTCAAGACTCTCACGCCTTTCTTCGAAAACAACCAGAGCCTCACTCAAAACCGCTTCCGATTCATCGATTCGGCCCAATGAAAACAGGGCGACTCCTCTGAAACGTTTCAGCACAGTCAGCAATGGGATTTGCCCGGCCGCCTCCACTTCGGGAATCAGAATATCCACCTGGGTCAGGGCTTCTTCAGGACGGTTGAGCATGATGAGACAGCTGATGATGGATTGTTCAACAAAGGTCGCTGAAAAATCATCACCACTTTCGCGCAGCAAATCCAAAGCATTTTTCAGAACTCGCAAGGCTTCTTCGTGGCGGCCAATATCGAGCAAAGCATTGCCATGAGCCATGGCAGCCATTCCCCGCACATTGCCATCATCATAATTGGCGGCCAAGGCCACGGCATTTTGACCTTCCAACAAGGCCTCCTGCAGGCGTCCCATGTTGGTGAGGATATTGGTGCGTCTGATGGAGTTTGCTATGCGGCCCTTGGGACTGTTTGCCAAAACGAGCCATTTTTCTTCTTCGGCAGTGGCCGCCAGGGCTTCGGCGGTGCGCCCTATGTTGGTGTAAGCAGTGGCAAGGTTCGCCCAGGTGCGCATCAGTCCCGCCGTGTCGGCCAGGGCCTCACGAATTTCCAAAGCGCGCTCGTAAATGGGCAAAGCCCCTTCCACATCACCCTTGGCCGTATGACCAATGGCCAAAGCATTGAGCAGTGATGATTCCGATCGGACTTCCTTTGCCTGGCGCGCCCAGGCCACCCCACGTTCCCAACGCACCAGAGCACTGTCCAATTGATTGGTGCGGAAGGCAGCGATGCCGGATACTTCGAGACATTTGCTGGCCAAAACAACATCCAGAGTGCGCAAACTATCGGCATAGTGCGCCAACAATTCACCATGGGGTTTGAGATCGGCTTCTCTGTCTGCCAGGGCGGCTCGAGCTCGCTCTACCAACGCTTCTTCTGCTGTTGCACCAAAAACAGGCAACGTTGTGAACAAGGTCAGAATGACCAGAATCCGCAGCATCATTCATTTCCTTTTGGTTTCACGGTGAATTTGACCGCGGCACTGGTAGGGCCCTCTTGGCCATCAGGCTTCAACTCGATGACCAACCATAACCAGGTGCCGATGCTGTCCGCAGGTGCCATGCTGGCATCACGAACCAGGGTGCTGTCAGCCACCACGGCAATTCCTCGCCGTCGGGCTTGAGCATCGTAGAGTTCCCACCGAAAGCGCGAATCCAGGCTCGGGTTGGCGGGATGCCAACTAAAATAACGGGGAAAGTGAGTCAGTTCGCCCAGGGGTTCATAGCCAACAGCCGAGCCCGTATCTCCTGCACTCCTCAACCGCGGCGGCAAATCGCCACCTGGTTCCTGGAACTGAGGCAACAAAAGGAAGAAAGCCAACATGGCCGCGACCAATCCCGTGGCCCATGCCCAGTGTTGGGGCAGCAAAACCCTTTGAGGATGGCTTTCTAAAATTCCCTGATCGGCAGCCTCGCTCAAGGCCTCCGCAAGTTCAACCGCTGCATAAATTTCATCAGCCAATTCCGAATCACTCAAAACATCACGTTCAAAATCATCAAACTCTACGCTGGTATCACCAGCCAACCAGCGTTCCAGTTTTTCACCGATGCGGTCGTTCATGGTGTCACCCCTTTGCGCAGCAAAATTTCAGCGAGCATTTTGCGGCAGCGATAAATCTTCCGATAAAAAGCAGCCTGTTCCATGCGAGCACGGGCGGCCAGCACTCCGGCCTTGGTGCCCTGGGCCATGGACCACAACCACCCGGCACAGTCCGGGCGTTCAAGACGCAATTCATCCACCGCCGTACGGATGGTCTGCGCGCGCTCGGCAGTGGTCAACGATGCCAGCGCATCCGGACGCTCATCTTGAAGTTCAAAGTCCTCAACCGACTCATGACGACGACGTTTTTGGTACCAGTTGCCGATCACATTTCTCAGCACGATGAAACTCCAACGCAAGGGAGGATCCACCAGGCCTTCCCCATGAGCCTGGGCCGGCCCTTTGACCAGGACAATGCCAAGGGCATCCTGCACAATGTCTTCGACCGCGTCTTGGGGAACGCGTCTGGCAGCAATCTCGGTGTAGCGTTGACGCAGCAAGGAAAGCCAGGCTGGATCCAATGTGGGTAGATTGTTTTTGATATCCATGGGACCAATACTGATAAGTTCATAGTTTTGCCGCCCACTTTCGTAGGCGACTTGTTTTCTCCAGTATAGGTGATTTTGGTTCATCGGGTCCAGACCACTTTTGTGAATTCTTTGGATGGTTTCTACGGAGCAAGCCGGGATTGTGCCGGTGTGGCTCCTCATTCAAAGTGTCTGTTTGACAGAGATCCAAAATCTCCTGAAAAATTATTCCATATTTAATTATGAACGGAAAACATTTCGGAGTCCTCGGTAAAAGGACCTTCAATTGGGGAGGTTGTTATCTGGCCAAGACCACCTTGCCAACTTCCTGACCCTGGGAAGTGATAACCTGCACCAGATAAATCCCCGACGGCATATTTCGACCTGAATCATCCTGCCCGTCCCATTGAATCTGGGCTGGACCTGATTCTGCCACAAACACTTCCAGACCGGCCACCCTTCGCCCTTTCACATCAAATATCCCGATCTCCGCGAGGCCCGGTGATGGCATGTTGAATTTCAAATGGACCTTGGGATTAAATGGGTTTGGAAAGGCCGTTAAGCCATTTGGGGTCAAATCTGGCAGAACTTCCGGCGCCGGACTCAAAACCCCTGAATGTTCGGCCATGAGAGTCAAATGTCCGCTGCTGCCCACCACCAGATAACCATCCCCCGAGGCGCAGTAGTGCACAAAACCGGTCCACTGGTTGTTGGTGGACCCGACAGATACCGGCATCATCGGGTCGCTGAGATCAAAAACCAGATCTGTGGAGAGCAAATAACCGTACTGCCCGTTGGTTTCCAAATACCATCCCTG
>JAUUYW010000406.1 GCA_030590265.1 Candidatus Krumholzibacteriia bacterium | reverse complement strand
CTCACCTTCGGCGATATACATATCCCAATCGTTGACAACGATGCCAACGGTGCGGTTGCCGGGGACATCTTTGGCCGTGAAGACCCGGACAACACCCTCCAGGGCCTCTGCCTTGGAGGTGTCGATTTTCAGGATCCTGGCCCGTGGGTGCTCGCTGAAGTGCAACGCTCCGTGGAGCAGGTTGTCGAACTTCATGCCGCCAATAAAAAGAGGATCTCCAACGGCACGCTCATAAGCCTCAAGCTTGGGAGGGGAGGAGCCCAGAGCTGCGCCTTCCAGCACGGCGCCTTTGCCGCCATTGAAAGTCTCGGAGGCCAGCATGATGGCATCGACGATTTTCACATAGCCGGTGCAGCGGCACAAATGGGACTTGATTTTCTTGGTGACTTCTTCGCGAGTGGGGTGGGGATTTTTATCGAGAAGCAGTTTGGTTCTGGTGAGCATTCCCGGGCTGCAAAAACCGCATTGAACGGCGCCCGAGGCCACAAAAGCCTCGCCCAGTATTCTCCTGGTTTCTTCTGGCATGCCTTCGAGAGTGACAATGCTCGCGTTTTCGAGTTTGCCCATGGTCTTGCAACAGGCCAAGCTCGGTTTTTCATTGAGCTCAACAATGCAGGCCCCACAGGTCCCCTGTCCGGAGCACCCGTCTTTGACGCTTTTCACTTCCGTCTCACAGCGGAGCCATTGAAGCAAAGTGACTTCAGGATCTCCAGTGTACTCAACATCGGTTCCGTTCAGTGAAAATCTAATCATGACCTACCACCTGTTCTATTTTCAACACCAGTTACATTTCACTCTCCGATTGTATCACACTAAAAGAAATCTTGCCTAAAACCCTCGGGTTTATCGAATGCGACAATTTGCCTGGTCCATCAGGAACTTGAACGTTTCTGACGGGTCCTTGAACTTGCTAAGGAAAATCATGGAGGCAATGATGTAAGGCTTGTAGCTGGCCTCTTTGTATAGGGGCACCCGGTAACGGTCAAACACAGACCCGGCAACTTCACCCTCCTGGCAGGAAACGCCCGAGATGTCCGCGGGAAGACAGTGCATGTACAGGGCCTTGCCATTTTTTGTTTTGGCCATCAGCTCTTCAGTGCATTCCCAATCTTTGTGTTGAGCGTTTTGGGCCAGCAGCTCTTTTTCCAGGGCCTTGATGCCAGCATCATCGCCCTTGCCGTACAGGTCGGTTCGTTTTTCCATGGCCACAAACGGAGCCCAGCTTTTGGGGTAGACGATATCGGCATCCTCAAAGGCCTCGGCCATACTGCCGGCTTTGGAGAAGGAGCCTCCGCTTTCTGCGGCATTGCGAATTGCGATTTCTTCCACTTCGGGCATTACTTCGTAGCCTTCGGGATGAGCAAGGGTCACATCCATACCAAAACGAGTCATGAGGCCGATGATACCCTGGGGCACCGAAAGAGGCTTGCCGTAGGAAGGGGAGTAAGCCCAGGTCATGGCAATTTTCTTGCCCTTCAATTTTTCAACACCACCGAAGGTATTGATGATGTGGAGCATATCGGACATGGACTGGGTCGGATGGTCCACATCACACTGCAAATTGATGACGGTGGGGCGCTGCTCCAGAACACCTTCCTGGTGACCGGCTTCCACGGATGCAGCCACTTCTTTCATGTAGGTGTGGCCCTTGCCGATGTACATGTCGTCCCGAATGCCAATTATGTCGGCCATGAAGGAAATCATGTTGGCGGTTTCCCTCACTGTTTCACCATGGGCGATCTGAGATTTTCCTTCTTCCAGATCCTGCACTTCCAGGCCAAGAAGGTTGCAGGCGCTGGCAAAGCTGAATCGCGTCCGGGTGGAGTTGTCCCGGAACAGGGAGATGCCCAGACCGCTGTCAAAAACCTTGGCAGAGATGTTGTCTTTCCGCATTGCTTCGAGAATGTCGGCAACGGTGAAGATGGCCGACAATTCCTGATCCGTTTTGTCCCAGGTGTGCAGGAAGTCGTTGAGATACATTTTCTCGGTGTTCAGCGAACTAAGTTTTTTAATCAATTCGTTGGTAAAATCGATGCTCATGGCAAACTCCTTAAGTTCACTTTGTCACTCGGGTTCCCGTTTTGTGGTCAACCGCGTCTTTTAGAAATTCTGGCGCGGTGATGATGACTTCTTCGCCACCCTTTTCAATGAAATCGATGGCGGCTTCGATTTTGGGCAGCATACTGCCAGCGGCAAAATGGCCCTCTTTGACGTATTGCTTCAGTTCATCAATGCCCAGATGTTCGAGTTTCTTCTCGTTTTCCTGACCAAAGTTCAGGCATACGTGCTGAACCCCGGTTGAAATGATGAAGCGTTTCGCGTTGATTTTTTCCGACAACAGAGCAGAGGCCAGATCCTTGTCGATCACGGCATCCACAGCATTGTAGCCATTCTGCGCGGGCACAACCGGGATACCGCCGCCACCGCAGGCAATCACCACATAGTCCTTTTCCACCAAATCCTTGATGACATCCAGCTCAACAATTTTCACCGGCACCGGAGAAGCAACCACTCTGCGGAAGCCCCTTCCTGAATCCTCGACGAATTGCCAGTCCGGGTAGTTTTGTTTGATCTGCACCATTTTATCTTTGGAGAAGAACGAACCAATTGGCTTGGTT
The DNA here is from genome assembly GCA_030590265.1 of Candidatus Krumholzibacteriia bacterium. Classification (GTDB taxonomy): domain Bacteria; phylum Krumholzibacteriota; class Krumholzibacteriia; order LZORAL124-64-63; family LZORAL124-64-63; genus LZORAL124-64-63. The sequence goes on along the minus strand of JAUUYW010000406.1, from coordinate 724 downwards.
GGGTTCTGAAATCCGGAATCTTCAGGATCTACCACAACCCGCGTGACAATGGTGGCTGTTTTCTGATGGATGTCGCGATTTTTCAGTTCGATTTCCAGGGCCTGTTGGATCTGGAATCCGATAGCCCCCTGGGTGTCGGCGACACAACTGGAAAGAGGTACTTCATGAAGACCGGCGGCTTCAAAGGCGATAGCTGAGCGTCTCAGGATAAAGCCAACCTGGGGCCCGTTGCCGTGGCAAATAACCAGCCGGTAACCTGATTCAACAATATCGGCCAAATGCCGGCATGTTTCGGCAACCGAATCGTATTGGTCGGCCACCGTCTTGTGGGCCTCGTCGCGGATAATGGAATTTCCACCAACAGCAACGACAACGGTATCTTTCGTTTCAGCACTCATTTGTTTTTACTCAGATACACCTTGGGCAACGCTGCATAGAGAGCGGCGCAGGTCACAAGATCCTCTTTCCAGGTTTTCTCGTTGGGTGCGTGGGCTTCGGCCTCTTTACCCGGCCCGAAACCGATGGTTGGTATACCATAAAAACCGGTAATTGAAACACCGTTGGTGGAGAATGTCCACTTGTCGATGCGGGGTGCTTTTTTGAACAGGTTTTCGTAGGCAGCGGCCACGGACTGGCAAGCCACGTGATCCTCATCCACAACCCACGACGGGAAGTAGCACTCGGTGGGATAAACCAGGCCGGTGTAAGCTGCGCGCTCGTAGTT
>JAUUYW010000120.1 GCA_030590265.1 Candidatus Krumholzibacteriia bacterium | reverse complement strand
GAATGATCAGCTCGATCACCACATCATCGCTGATCACCACCGGTGTCCACAATTCACCGTGGGCGTCGTTGTCGAATTCGGTGAAAACGCGAACACCGCGCAGGTCATCCATTCCATCGTAGTCGGTGGGATAGATACTCAAGCGGGAGTTTTTTGGCAGTTCGTATCCGGTAAAACCAAAGTTCAGACTCAGGGCACCGGGAGCGTTGACGCGTAGCCGCCAAAGCTGGTAACCGGCTTCCAGGTTTTCCCAGGTGCCGTCGGTTTCGGGATTGATGCTGACCAGTTGAGGGATGGCAAATCGCGGGGGCAGGCCTTCTTCTTCGCGCGCGAGATCTTCGGCGCGTTCTTTGGCTTCGTCTACGGTGTTGGCCCTGAGAATGGGAAGGCTGGAGTTGGCTTTGTGAGCCAGAGTGGGGCCGACGGGGCCGTCCATGGCCAGGGGGCTGGCTGCGGTGGCAACACCAGCCAGAGCAATCAGGGCAATAATAGCCAGGCTTCGGACCATCTGATTCGAGCAGGATTTATTAGCGAGACTCATTTTCAACCTCTTGTGGAAAGGGGAAATAGTTATCTCCGAGTATTTTACTATAGTTTCAGGCTGGTTGCCACCTGTTTTTGATGTTTCGCTCTATCTCGCGGTTGTTTGGGCGGCCACATTTGCCCCTGCGCAACCCAGATCCAGTGGCGAAGAATCTGTTATTGATGTAGACATTGAGAGGTAATTAGGATAAAATCCATCCAGTTACTCTGAATTAGATTGGGATTCAGGAATAGGCAGCAAAGCATTGGTCTGGGTTGAGCAAGGAAGGCTGAAATGGTCCCAAAACCCCGAATGAAGCCCAAATTCACCATCTCTCTGGGAAAAGATGAAGAGGTGGTTTTTGAATGCCTGGATCGAATTCTACGCTCCAAACGGTACCCTGTGGATGGCCAGGTCCTCAAACAGCACGCATTTGTTCAATTGCCACGCGAAAAACGCTCATTTCTTTCCCCTTATCTCAATCTAAGCCTGCGAAAAGAAGAAAACGGTCAGGTGTTGGTGGGCCGGTTCAGCCCGCATCCTCATGTTTGGACGGGTTTCATGGCTATTTACGGTGTTTTGGCCTTTGGTGGAATGGCAGGTTTGGTTTACGGCTGGGCCCAAAGCCTGATTGGGGAATCCGCGCAAATGATGTGGGCGGCCCCCATCAGCATGGCGATGATCGCATTTGTCTATGGAGCCGCGGTTATTGGTCAGGGATTGACTTCAGATGAGATGTACACCCTTCGAAAAGTTGTGGATAGAGCGGTGGAGAATTGTGACAAAGAGTCAGAATCGGTTGCCTGAGTAAAATTGTCCTGTTTTCGGTAATTACCTAATTCACTGTTTTTGAAAAGGTTAGAGCAAAAATAATTTAAACACACAATAAAGATGTGTTTTATCTCTTTTCATTTCCCCCAAACTCGTCTAAACTGATAATCAATATCAACCTCTCCCTGTAATTGTGAGGTACGAAGATGTCAGACATCTGTCTGTATGGTGATGGAGGACTGTTTTCCACCCGGGCTCCAAAAATGGTTTCAATGTTTGTGCTGGCCTTAAGTCTATTGGTGGGAACCGTCGATACGATGGCTCAGGATTCTGTTCAGGATGAATCCAGCCAACCCGGTGCGGTGAATTTTGACGAGCACCTGGGTGAATACATCCCCGGAGATATCTTTCTCAGGGATGAATACGGGCAACAGGTCAACATGGCCGAGTTCATCGACAAACCCACAATTCTCAACTTTGTCTATTTCGAGTGCCCAGGCATCTGCACCCCTTTGCTCAACGAAATCGCGGATATACTGGGTAAAAGCAATCTTGACCCAACGAAGCAGCCGTTCCAACTGTTGACCGTCAGTTTTGAACCCAACGATTCACCCGAAATGGCCCGGGCCAAGCGCAAAAACTACCTGGAATTGGTGGGCCGTCCCTTACCCGAAGAAACCTGGCGGTTTTTCACCGGTGATGCAGAAAACATCGCGCGTTTCACCGAAGCAGCGGGCTTTCGCTACAAACGTGCCGGCAAGGAATACACCCATCCCGGCGGCATCGTCATCCTGTCTCCCCAGCGCAAGATCGTGCGTTATTTTTACGGAGTGAAATTCCTTCCTTTCGATTTCCAGATGGGCGTTTACGAAGCGGCCCAGGGCAAGGTTGTGCCCACCACCGCGCGCCTGCTGCAGTTCTGTTTCAGCTACGAACCGGAAAGCCGCACCTACGTGTTCAACCTGGCGCGGGTTGTTGCCGTGGTCATGATCACCAGTCTTTTGTTCTTCATAATTTTCCTCTACTTCAGCACGCGCCGACACCGGCGTAAGGAGGCTTGATTCCATGGCCGAAAGTCATGCAGCGGATTGGGGCCGAACGGGCAGCTACCTGGACAATCCTCCTGGTCGCCCGGGTATAATGGGATGGTTGACCACAACCGACCACAAACGCATCGCCCTGATGTACGCGGCCGTCATGTTCATTTTTTTCCTGGTGGGAATGCTGCTGGGGCTGGCCATTCGCCTGGAGCTGATGCAGCCGGGCCAACAGTTTTATGGACCCAAGGTTTACAACACCTTCTTCACCCTGCATGGGGTGATCATGATTTTTCTGTTCATCGTACCAGGCATTCCGGCCATTTTCGGAAATTTCATTTTGCCCCTGCAATTGGGAGCCGAAGACGTGGCTTTTCCCAAGCTGAACCTGGCCAGCTGGTATGTTTACATGGCCGGAGCGGTGTTGGCTTTGACCTCATTATTCGCCGGTGATTCCCCACCGGATACGGGGTGGACCTTTTACGCCCCATATAGCCTTAACAGTGGCGGGAGTGTTTCGCTGGCGGTGTTGGGAGCCTTTGTATTGGGCTTCAGTTCCATCATGACCGGCATGAATTTCATCGTCACCATTCATCGGTTGCGGGCCAGGGGTATGGGCTTTTTCCGCATGCCGTTGTTCTGCTGGGGACTGTATGCAACCAGCTGGATCCAGGTCATCGCCACACCGGTGGTGGGAATCACTTTGCTGTTGGTAACCATGGAACGTTTGCTGGGAATCGGTTTCTTCGACCCGGCCATGGGTGGCGATCCCATCCTGTATCAACACTTGTTCTGGATATATTCCCACCCGGTTGTCTACGTGATGATCTTGCCGGCCATGGGAGTGGTATCGGACATCCTGCCACCGTTTTGCGGGCGCACGATTTTTGGTTACAAAGCCATCGCCATTTCTTCTATGGCCATCGCCATTGTGGGCTACCTGGTCTGGGGTCACCATATGTTCACCGTGGGCATGAGTGATACCGCCCGCTGGGTTTTCAGTCTGTTGACATTCTTTGTGGCCATCCCTACGGGTATCAAAATTTTCAACTGGACGGCGACACTGTACCGGGCTTCCATCGAAGTTCGGGTGCCATTGCTTTACGTTCTGGGTTTCATTTTCCTGTTCTCCATCGGTGGTTTGACCGGTTTGGTGAACGGTGCCCTGGCCACTGATATCCATGTGCACGACACAGCTTTCATCGTGGGTCATTTCCATTACACCATGTTTGGCGGGGCGGGCATCGGCCTTTTTGCGGCTCTGCATTTCTGGTTCCCTAAAATGTTCGGGCGCATGTACGACGAGAAGCGTGCCACCTGGGCCTGGGGTCTGATCATGGTGGGCTTCAATGTCCTGTACTTCCCCATGTTGGTCATGGGGATCATGGGAATGCCGCGCCGTTATCACGATTATCTGCCACAGTTTCAGGTGCCTCATTTCATCAGCACGGTAGGGTCGTGGATTTTGGCCGCGGGCCTTTTGCTGATGATTTTCAATCTGCTCAGGGGTATCAAGAATGGGCCCAAAGCAGCCACTAATCCCTGGGGTGCCACCACCCTGGAGTGGACCACAACTTCGCCCCCGCCATTGCTGAACTTCGTCAAGCTCCCTGTCGTGACCACTGGCCCCTACGACTTCACAGGCCGCAAGCCGGGGCAATCCCATGAGGAGGCCGGCCCATGAACACCCAGGCCCACGAAATGACGGAAAACGAAGGTGCTGCCCATGTCCATCGCGACCCCATTGGGGCCAAGACGGGCATGTGGTTGTTTCTCTTCACGGAGCTGCTGCTCTTTGGCGGCTTGTTCATCATTTACGCGGTTTATCGTGGGGAATACTCCCACGGTTTCGCGGAAGCGGCCGGTCATTTGAATGTCTGGCTGGGGGTGACCAATACTGTTGTTTTGCTGACCAGCAGCCTGACCATGGTTCTGAGCGTATCATCCCTGCAGCGAAACAACCTGGGATTGGCGCAGTTGTACCTGAGCAGCACCATGCTTCTGGCCCTCACCTTTTTGCTGATCAAATTTTTTGAGTGGGGAGCCAAACGGGACCATGGGATATTCCCCGGTTCGGAGCATTTGCACGCCATGCCCCATGGCGAAGGCCTCTTCTATAATTTGTATTTCATGATGACAGGGTTGCACGGAATTCACGTGATCATCGGCATTGGGGTGATGATTGTGCTCTACAACCGCATTCAGAACGGCACCCTCACCCGAGACAACCAGGGCCAGCTGGAGTACACGGGTTTGTATTGGCACCTGGTTGATCTGATTTGGATCTTTTTATTGCCGCTGTTCTACCTGACCAACTAGGAGTGACGATCATGGAAAATACCACAGCCCTGAACGCCGGCGAGCCTCACGAGGGTGATCTGCACGATGATGACTTGCACGATGATGATCTGCACATCCTGCCGGACAAAACCCAGCTCAATGTCTTCGTGGCGCTGATTGCACTGACGGCCATCACGGTGACTGCCTCGGTGAAATATCCCGGCCAGATCGGCATCGGGGTGGCCTTGGTGGTCACGCCGCTGAAGGCCTCGCTGATCCTGATGTATTTCATGCATCTGAAATTCGAACGCCCTGTTTTCATCATCATGTTCCTGGTTGCCATCTCCATATTGGCTGTGGTGATGGGGCTCACTATTCTCGATTACCAGTTCCGTTAGAGAGGGAGTTTCATGTCTGGCGCATCTAGTTATTCGGGATTGGTGGACAAGACTTTTTGGTTGATCCTGGGTTCGTCGGTGATTCTGCTTTTGGGCATCACCGCGGTCCTCATTTACTTCATCGTGAAGTATCGCCGTTCAACCAATCCCAATCCCGCCCAGATAGAAGGCAGCAAGCGGTTGGAAGTGCTTTGGACGGTGCTGCCAACCATCCTGGTCCTGGTGATGTTTTATTACGGGTGGGCCGGTTTCAAGGTCATGCGCGACATTCCCGATGATGCCATGGAAGTCATCGTCAATGCCCGCATGTGGTCCTGGTCTTTTGAATATCCCAACGGAGTTCAATCGGCCGAGTTGTACGTGCCCACGGGCAAACCCGTCTCCTTGAAATTGAGATCCTCCGATGTGATCCACAGCTTCTTTGTTCCGGATTTTCGGTTGAAGGAAGACTGCATGCCTGGTCGCGAAAATCATGCCTGGTTTGAAACGGTTCGCGATGGTGAATTCACGATTTTCTGTGCGGAATATTGTGGTGAAAAACACAGCCAGATGCTGTCCAAAGTAATTTCAGTGCCCCCGGCCGAATTTGACGACTGGCTGAAGGCCAACACCGGCCCCATCAGCCCGGAAAAATTGTTGTCCATCAAAGGTTGTGTGGCTTGCCATACATCAGATGGCACCAAGTTGATCGGGCCATCCTACAAGGGCATGTTTGGTCGCAAGGAGCTGGTGAAAACCGGTGACGAAGTGCATGAAATCCTGGTGGATGAAGAATACATCCGCCGCAGTATTCTGGATCCCATGGCCGACATCGTGGAGGGTTATCCAGGCCTGATGCCGCCCATGGAAGGCCAGATCACCGATGAAGAAATCGATACCCTTATCGAATATTTCAAAACACTGAAGTAGGGATCAAAAATGAGAGCCTGGCTGGAACTGTTGAAATTGCGCATCACGGTGGCGTCGACCGTCACCACCCTGGTGGGGTATGTGTTGGCGCGGGGACAGTTCGACTGGCATCTGGTTCCGGTTCTTTTGGGAATTTTTCTGCAGGCCTGTGGGGCGGCGGCCCTGAATCAGGTTCAGGACTCGCGGTTGGACGCTCGAATGAAGCGCACGGCGGGACGGCCTATTCCCTCTGGAAGAGTGCCGCGGGCCGGGGCCGCGTTGGTGGCGATTTCCCTGTTGATTATGGGGTCAGTGATTTTGGCTTGGGGATCCATGACGGCAGCTCTGCTGGGCCTGGCCGCAGCTGTGGTTTACAACGGTGTCTACACTCCGCTGAAACGAACCACGCCCTTTGCCGCTTTGCCCGGCGCCTTGATTGGCGCCTTGCCGCCGGTGGTTGGTTGGGTGGCGGCCGGTGGTTATCTGAACGATCCCACCATTCATCTGGTGGCCTTTTTCTTCTTTATCTGGCAAATTCCACACTTCTGGCTGCTGTTGTTGTTTTACGAGAACGATTATATCGAAGGCGGCCTGCCTTCCATGTTTGATCGCTTCGACCGTCGCCAGGTGGTGAAATTGACCTTCCTGTGGATCGCCGCCGTTTGTGTGGCGGCATTGCTGCTGCCTCTGTTCGCCCTTTTGCAACGCCCGGTGCTGGCCTACCTCATTGGTGGGGCTGGATTGCTGGTCATTGTGCGCAGTGTTGCCTTGCTGAAAATCGAGGTGTTGGATCGGGATGGTGAGCTGGCGGCCGACCTGCGCGCCGCCTTTGTGCGCAGCTGCCGGATTCGGTTCATGGAGATCAATACCTTTGCTCTTTTGGTTTCGGCTTTGCTGGTGACCGACGCGTTGATGTAGCTACGGGGTAATACTGCGGGCAAAGGAATAAACCCGTTCAAGAAATTTTTCCTGCACCGAAGGATCTTCGAGGCGCAGTTCATCTTCTACAGGCATCTCGGGGTTGGCCTCCATGAAAGCCATGGCGAAGAGACCTCGTCCTTCCAGAAGAGACTCCTTGTTTTCCTGAATAACCGGCACACGAAAAACACCGCAGCTGGGACTTCCCTTTTTAAATACAAAACCACACAAATTCAATTCAGCGAGTTCACTGATCCGCCTTTGGGCCCAGTTGTTCATGGGGCGGGTCCAGTCTTTGCGGGAGTGGGTTCCGATCATGGCGGGTGCGGCAATGCTCCCATGCAGGTCCACCGTTTCCCTGGGCACACCCATGCCCAGTTCCGACTCGGGACAGACCGGGACAATTTCAAATTTTCGGGCCAGGGTTTCGGCCACAAAGCTGTTGAGGCGATTTCCTCCATCGTAGCGAACGTTTTCACCCAGGAGACAGGAACTCACTCCAATGCGAATTGTTTTGGTCATGGTGTAGCATCCTCGATCAATTTATCCAGAGCCTGCTCCAGATCCTGAAGACTGAACGGCTTGTTCAGGATTCCGGAAAATCCAAACATTTTAAAATTGGACATGACCGGATCATCGCTGTAACCACTGGCCACTATGACCTTGACCTGGAGGTCGTGTTTGCGCAAAAGGCTGAGGGTTTCTAGTCCGCCGAGACCACCGGGAATGGTCAGATCCAAGATGACGGCGTCGAAAGGCTGATTCTGTTTTTGGGCGTTGGTAAAGAGGTTTTGGGCTTCGGCACCATTGGAGGAACCAACACTGACATGTCCCAGGCTGCTGAGCATGTTGGTCATCAACAAACGAATTTCAGGTTCATCATCCATAAACAAAATATGAAGTTGGGTTGAAGATGACAAGGATGACGAGGGGTCAGAACGTTGCAGATCTGTTGGCTCCTTATGGCAGGCCGGCAGCACCAAGCTGAAAGTACTGCCATTGCCCAGGCTGGATTCCACAGCCAGATGTCCTCCATGCTTTTCGGCAATGGAATTGGCAATGGCCAGCCCGAGGCCGCTGCCTTCCTCTTTGGTGCTGAAATAGGGATCAAAAATGCGAGTCAGGTCATCATCGGAAATCCCAATTCCCTGATCACAGAACTGGATTTGCACTTGCTGTTGGTCATCCTGATCAATATTCCGGGCAGAAATATTCAAAAGTCCACCCTGGGGCATGGCCTGGCTGGCGTTGATGACCAGATTGCCGACGATCTGGGCAATTTGATCGGCATCCACCTTGGACCACCAGAGATTTTCGGGAAGATCCAGGTGACATTCCACATTGGATCCGCTCAGGCTGAAGGTTGCCGAATCACGGATGATCGGGACCAGGTCCAAGGGTTGTTGCAAAGGGGCCCCGCCCTTGGCAAAAGTAAGCAGTTGTCGAGTCAGGTTGCGGGCTCGCTCGGTGGCATGTTGGACCTTGTCCAGTTGCTGATCTTCTTCCGCAGTTGTTATCAGGGTCAATTTCATCAGGCTGAGATTGCCCATCATGATGGTCAGCAGATTGTTGAAATCATGGGCAATTCCGCCGGCCAATACACCCAGGGATTCCAGTTTTTGGGTGCGTCGTTCTTCGTATTCCAGGTGACGGCGGTCGGTGATATCCCGGAAGGCAAACACCATTCCACCAGGGGAACCGCTGATGGGCACTGCGGAGATTTCGTACCATCGGATTGTGTTGTGGTTAAAATGAATGGGGACTTGTTCGGAAACCAATCGTGGGCCATCAGGGTTGCTCAAAAAATGTCGATAGCGTTTGGAGTGTTCTTCATCGACCAGGGCTTCCACAGGCAGAATGTCAATGAGGGGGCAGCCCAGTTCGGGTGTTTTGGAGTGACTGAACATGGCTTCGGCGGCTTGATTGAAAATGATGACTTTATTTTGGCCGTCCAATACGATCACACCATCGGAAATGCTGGCCAGGGTGCCTTTCAAACGCTCCGATTCCCTGCGGGCGATTTCTTCACTCAAGCGCAAGTCGGCAGTTTGGTGATGGACTTCCTTTTCCAGTCGGTGGGCGTAGCGTTGGCCGAGAATATAGGCAAACACAACCCAGACAAGGGCCAGGGCGAGAACGATTAGCAGAAGGCGG
>JAUUYW010000515.1 GCA_030590265.1 Candidatus Krumholzibacteriia bacterium | reverse complement strand
GGCAGTGGTGGAGCGCGCCTGCCTATGCTGTGGGTGGATACTTTTGATTTTCAGAAGTTTCAACGCATGGCTTACGGCGAAATGGATGTGAACGAGTTTGTGATTCTCTGGCGAAAGCGCAGGGACGAGAAGCCCGCAGAACACCGGTTCGCAACTTTGTATGGCAGCGATGCGGAAGTGTTCGATTTTCGTCCCGGCCGATACCGGAATGAAGGCGGTTCGTTGCCGGAAGGTGAGTGGCTGCGCATCGCCGAATCCCTTGCCGCCGTTGCTTCGCTGACCGGGGTCGAGATTGGCTTTCTCAAGGAGTCTTTGGCGCAGGAGCCATCCAATGTTTGTGGTGTAGCCTTGGAACTGGAATCCACTGGCCAGCCGGTAGTTGTCAAGAAACAGGAGAAATACAATCTGAACCGGTGGGCAGTGACCGGTCGGGGCGATTTGGAAATCAACACGGCCTGTCATCGTTTGACGAGTCTTCTTTTGGATAATTCAGGAAAAGCGGGTATTTTTGCGGCGACGCAGGACAATTGGCGGGAGTTGTGTTATCTGTGGTCGTCCGATTTCCGAACCCACATCACAGCCGAGCGTTTTGCCGAATTTCAAAAACGGTTGCAATCTTTTGAGGACCAATTGCTGGAAAATGGTTCAACGAAGCTTCCCCGTCAGGTTTCCGCCTCAGATAAATCAGATCTCAACGACCCATTGTCGAACGAAGACCAGCGGATATCACTTTCCACAGATCATGTGAATTGTGAGCTGGATTTGCGCCGGGGATTGGCCTTGCGCTCACTGATTTTTCCGGTACTTGGTCCCAAAGCCGTCCTGGGAACCCTGGCCCACGGTTATTTCGACGATATAGCTTTCGGGGCTGATTTTTACACCGGGCATGTGGTTGTGCAGCAGCCAGGCCTGGTCAAGCTGTCGGATCTGCAGTCTTGCCGTCCCGCAACCAAAATACACAGGCACGAAGACGGTGGGATCACGGTCTCCACTGAAGTCCAGGATGGAGAAATGAAGGTCACCAAGGAATATTACCTTTATCCAGATGTTCCCCAGCTGAATATGTCCGGATCGCTTTCCCTGCCTGCCCGTTTATCAGGTGAAGTGCATCCCATTCATCTGACTATAATTCCCGGGCTTTTTTCATCATCTGAGCTGCGATTTGAAACCCATAACGGTGGCGAATCGTGGGAAGTATTTCCTCTTCACGGCGGGGATGTTCATCACGGCGAACCCTATTCCACCTTGATCTCCTCCAAACATGGGTTGGGTGCCACCGAACACAGCCTGCGGTTGAGTGACGGTAGCCGCACCCTGACCATCAGCCACGACCCGACAGTTTCGGCCCTCATGCCAACCGTGCGTTTTTCCACCGTGCGTGGCGGTGACTACTTTCTGCGACTTCGCTACTCGGCCCAGGAAGTTGACGAGACTTTTGTTCCCGACTCGGAACCCTGGACGGTGCACTGGTCCCTGGAAATAAGGGCGTCTCTGGAGGATGGTGCCAAGTGAGTATTGCAGCGGCTGAAAAAATTAGGGAGCTTCGACTCACGGGCAAAATTGATGAGGCCCTGATACTGGCCAGTGAAGAGTTGGGAAAGAACCAGTCCGCCGCTTTGTTGGCCGAAGCCATACGGGTCCTGATTCTGAAAGGACAACACGCCAACGCCACTGCTCTTTACCGTGTCTTCACCGCCGATCCTTCTTCGGGCAATAACCTTGAACCCGAAGCCCTGGTGCGCCTGGCCCTGCAAATGGGACGACCGGAATTGCTGGAAAAGATGGGGATTCCCGCCGGTCCCACGTGGTTGGTTGAGCTGTTGACCAATGGGGAGGATCCCCAGGACAATTTCCAGCCCGTTGGCCTTGATGTCACCGTTTCCAATGGTCCAGCGGTCTACACTTTTCAGGGACCCTGCCCCTATTGCGGCCTCACTCAGATTCAGACTGTTGCCACGTCTTTGTTGGTGTTGAGACACTGGTTTTGCCCTTCCTGCTTCGGAGCCATGAAGTTGGACCTGGACACTGTTCGAACTTATCTGGAGACCAATTGCAGGGACCTTTTGCAACGTGATTTTTTCAATTTGGATGCGCCGCTGCTGGAACACATTCGCCCTTTGCTGGTCGGGGAAGAAGAAACCGAAGCAATCATCCAGGCCCTGGGGCAGGAGTATGTCTTCCTGTTGAATGAACTCATCGTATGGCACAACACCGCCGATGCCGGGACCGGTGAGTCATGAAAACGGTTTTCATCAATGGTTTGATGGCAGAGCGAAGCATTGTTCTGATGCG
>JAUUYW010000358.1 GCA_030590265.1 Candidatus Krumholzibacteriia bacterium | reverse complement strand
GTGGAAGATAGTTTTCAGACAGTGGTGTTTGCAGCCGGTATTCGTTCCGCCCACATCGATTTGGGGGACGGTCCTCAGCAACCTCCACTTTTTTATTATGTTTCCCCAACAGAGCGGTCCGACAACGCCGACCTGTACCTGACAGGAAAATATATCCGTCCCCTGGACCAACTGGCCCAGAAACTCCTGAAATCTCCTGATATCAGGAGTATGGAAATCACCGGTGGAGTGATGGAAGGATGCCTGGCGGTTTTCAACCATAGTCCCAAAGTTCAGGACGACTTTTGTCTCATGATCCCCTTGGCTGGTTTTGACGAGGACGTCATTGAAAAGCAGCTCCAGTTCATCACCCATGGCTGGCAGGATCTCGATTTCGATGCGACCTGGGAAATCCACGGCATCAATAAAAAACTCAAAACCGACGAGAATTTTTTCCGATTGTGGAGTGGCAGCCTTTCTTCGGCATCGCGAATGAATGAAACTTTATTTTCCTTGCTTGGCCAGGATGTGATCCAGGAGCGCATGTTCGCCCTCACTCGTTTGTTGAGTGGTTTTCTGGCCAAGCTGCAGGCCAGGACGTTCGCAGGGGCCATGAAAAGAAAACAAATCCAAAGGGAGATGGAATGGACCATCCGGACCTCGAAGAGTCGGGCCCAACGCAGATTCACTATCCGGAAAATTTCCGGGTTGGATATGATAGGGCATATCAGCGACGGGTACACGCGGGTCTTCATCAAGTATGAAGAGATGATTGGCAGGGGTGCCAACGAAGCGGAAAAGTTGTCTGAACAGATCGAGAATATTGGCAAGTCGCTCAATCATACAGCCGAGCTGGAGCAGCACAAACGGGGAGAAACAAGGGGACGGCTGCTCGAACAGGAAGAAAAAGCCAGCAAATTGCTCAATCGTGTGTTGGCCCTGGTGGCGGTGCTCGCGGCCATTCCTTTGCTGGTGGGGGAATACGATACGTCGTCCTTGTCGTCGGCATTCCAGTGGGTCCGTTTCAAAATGGATCTGCCTTTCTCCTTCTGGAGTTTCGGTCTGCAATTCACTTTCTGGACGGCTCTGGTAACTTTCGGGCTCACAATCTGGGCCCTGTTAAAGACATTGCGGCGAGAGTCGGTTGCGGATCCGGATCAGGAAGGGTGGGTCGCCAAAGTGGACGATCTGACCAAAGCACTTTTCGACGGTTACCGGGGGCACGAACACCCGGAACTGGAACAGGCAATTTACACGGATTTCGACCTGGAATCCCCCGAGGTGGAAGAGGCGCGCAATATTGTTAACAAATTCGATTTGAAGCTGGCCTATGCCGTGGCAAGTGCTCTTGATCAGTGCACCGAGTGGGAAGATGATGGGCCAATTCCCGAAAATGACGAAGCCTGGGCAGAGTACATGGAGAGGAAGGTCTGTAGTTTTGTGCTTTTGAGCGACGTGTACGATCTAAGACCCGAGATGATTTATTTGCCCGTTACCATTGGACTTTATCGTTTCATGTATGCGGCCGGGAGGCTGTCGAATCCCCCGGTTTCGGACCATGAATTCGAAAGAGTGATGGGGAGATACGGATACTCTGATGAGGAGATCCAGAATATCTATGCCTGGGGTCAAGACGCTGACCACACCCAATCGACTGCCAAGCAGTTCGTGGATGCCTATGTCGAGGCCGGCATCAATGCTTTGCACAAGGTGGATTTTTCCACTGCCGATGAGGTGTAGTCCGTAGTCGTCCTATCGCTCAATCATAGGCTCGTTTGCCGCCCCATCTTGCCACAATGGTATCATCATAACCATCGGCGGTGCTGCGCAGGGCCGAAATGATGGTTTTCAGATCGCTTTTGACACAGGTTTCGGCAACAACGGAGTGGCCAAAGGCAATATCGCCATCACTGTCGATGGCAAAGCCGCCAAAAACCATGGTGTGGTTTTCCTCGAGCAGATAGCGCATGCAGGGTTCGGTGACTTCGGTTCCCTGGGCAACGTAGGCCGTTATTTGCACCAGGTTCATATTGTCTCGCCAAGTGGTGACTGATACATGGACCATGGCCGAACCGGCGGACACCAGCCAATGGGGGCGGTCGTCGCTGGCAGTAGCACCGGCTTCACCGAACAGTTCCAGCATCATTTTATTGATGCGCTCGTAGGCCTTTTTATGGTCTTTGTTTTCAAACTCCATCTTATTCTCCTGGTTCTGTTTCCACGACAACATTTCCTTTGAGGCTGCGCACGACAACCTTTTTGGGTCGGTCGGTTTTGTTTTTCCGCAAAATCTTTCGCAGAGCGGGGTTCAGATTTTCGTCCAGCAACCCTTCCCATTCCTTGAGGCTAGTGGGCTTTTCCTGGTGATTGGCCAACCATTGCACAAAGGTGCCATCCCATTGAATCTCCAGGCCGCGAGAGGCATAGCGCTCTCCGGTCACACTCAAGAGATTTTCTTTGATCCAGAGCTCACCCGTGGAGGATTTTGCTCCGGCTTGGGAAATGACCAGGTCACACTGGTCGAGGAAATCCTTACCCAAGGCCTTAACCAGAGTGCCCGAGCTTTCGGGCTTGTTTTCGGATTGGGGATCATTGGCGCCAAACCCAATGGTTGCGATGGCGCCGCCGGCTGATCCGGGCCGGTTGCCCGCGGTGGCGATGATCACCACGTCGCTGAAAAAAGTTTTCTGTCCCCGGTTGTCTTTCAGCACTCCCGTTTGCAGGGTTCGAGCCAAGAGGGCCCGAATGGATGAATGGCAGAGATGAATGTTGTCCCACCAGACAACACACCAGGGAGTTTGCTGAACCGGGTCGTGGGGTAAGGGATCACCATGGCCAATGTAGCCGGCTGGAGATCCGATCACGGCGTTGATGTGATTGTCCTGGGACAAACCGGCAAGATCAATCCGCACCACCCGATTGGCCGATCCAAAAATCGCCTTGGCAACGCCGATGGCCAGGTCTTCGGCAACTCCAGTGGCTTCACCGTGAAGCAACAGCACGGCGTTGGGATTTTTGGGAGCCAAATCAAGGTCTTCGGTGGTGGTCTGCAATCGGTAGATGATATCCGCGGCATCGGATTCCTGCAGAATATTGGTTTCCTGCAGCCGGTCTTTCAGGGCCTTGAGACCAGCAACGGTGTCAACCGGCATGCCAACTTTTTTCTGCACGATGACGCGGGCGTCTTCAACGGTCACCCGATCTTTTTCCTGGGTAATGGCACTGGCGATGCAGTGGTCCAGCAGATCCAAGGCCTTGTCCGGGAACCGTCGGTTGCGCATGAACCGGCCAGCCATGTGGACCAGGGATTCAAGGGTGTCGTCGTCAACATTCACGCCACGCTTTTCCAGCAGGCTGTCGCGGAATGATTGAAGTATTGTAAGAGTGTGTTCGGCGGAAATTTCATTGATGAGGACCGGGTTGAAACGACGTTCCAGAGCCGAGTCGGCAGTGATGTGTTTGCGGTATTCCACATCGGTGGTGGCCACTATGCAGGCGATTTCCCCACGGGCCAGGGCAGGCTTCAGGAGAGAGGCCACGTCGCCTTTGCCCTGGGCACCGCCGGCGCCCATGATGGTGTGCACTTCATCGATGAAAAGCAGAATCCCTTCCTGGCTGGCTTCCTTCAAGATGGCGGCCAGACGTTCTTCCAAGGCCCCCACAACGCCGGCTCCGGCAACCAGGGCGGTGGATTGCAAAGAGATGAGTCGGCAACATTTCAAGGGTTCCGGAACGGTGTTAGCAACAATACGTTGGGCCAGCCCTTCGATGATGGCTGTTTTCCCAACACCGGCCGGGCCAATCAAGGCTGGGTTGCGTTTCTTCTCCCGGCACAGGGTTTCCATGACTTGCCGAATTTCTTCTTCTCTACCAAGCACCTTGCCCAATTT
>JAUUYW010000351.1 GCA_030590265.1 Candidatus Krumholzibacteriia bacterium | reverse complement strand
GGTTCTTTGCTGCCGCAACCGGTGAAACAAACGGCTGTGATACTTGAAAGGACGAGGATGCTCAAGAGGCGCTGGTTGAGGATGGTTGATGGCATGGTGGCTCCTGGTTGATCAAGGCTTTCGATTCCCCTGAGAATAGAAGAAGGGCAGGAACCTGTGAAGGGGAATTCGGTATTGAACTATTTTACAAACCAGTTTTCCGGAATTCGGAAGGCGAAGCACCGAAATATTCCCTGAATGCCCGCGAGAAATTGGAGGGATTCCTGTAACCCACTGCCAAGGAGACTTCCATCACATTGTGATGACTCTGGGACAGCAGCTGGGCGGCACGCTGGAGGCGCCGGTTTCGCAAATAATTACTGCTTTTATGGCCAGTCAATGCCAACAATTTGCGATAAAGTGTACTTCTGCTCATGAACAACTGATCGGCCAGATCCTCGATGGTGAATTCCGGATCATGCAAATTCTTTTCGACGATCAGGTTGAGACTGGTCATGAATTCATCTTCGCTGGCCAACAAGCCAACTGTTTGGGGGTTGGTTGTTTTTTCCTGTTTAGCCCCCTGTTTGTCAGTGATCCGGTCCCTCTGTTTGAGCAGATTGGAAATGCGGATGCGCACCTCATTGTAGTTGTAGGGTTTCTGGATGAAATCATCGGCTCCGGCCTCATAGACTGCCAGCCGGTTTTTTTCATCGTTCCCGGTGAAGAAAATGACCACGGGAATACTTTGGGTGCGCCAATTCTCTTTGATGGTGGTGCAAAATTCTTCACCGCGCATGTCACCCATTCGCTCATCACAAAGAATCAAATCAGGCAGCTCGGCCATGACGATTTCCAGCCCGGAGGAGCCATCGATTGCTTCAACAATAGTAAAATCCATACCAAGCTTGGATCGTAGAAAGGAGCGCATGTCGGGATCCTGATCGATGACCAGAATGGTTTTCAGGTCCTGCGGGTGATCACCTTTGAAAGAGCCAGAATCGTCGGGGATCGGTTCCTTCAACAAGTGGCCGGTGGTGTGCAAAACTTTTTTGACTTTGGAGGCGGAATTTTCCCCCGCAATACCCTGCTTTGCCCCAAGGCCGGGACCACCCTTGGCAAGCATGGAATCCAACACCGGCAATCCCACTTGGAAGCTGGTTGAATTTTCGTTCGTGGTTTTGGCACTGGCCTTTCCACCAAGCAACAGGGTGAATTCCTTGACCAGGGCTAATCCAATGCCACTGTCCTTTGAATGATGCTGTTCGTCGGTGGCCGAGGTGTAGAATCGTTCAAAAGCTTTCTCTGGGTCTTTGGGTGCATTCTGGGAGTCTGTGTAAGTCACTTCGATGTCCAACCAGAAACCCTGATGTTCTGATTCTTTCACTTCAGAATTGTCAAAATTGTGGGCAATGAACCGGTCCGTATTGCGGTCCAGGGAAATTTGCACCTCGATGGTTCCCCGGTATTTGGTGGACTTGATGGCGTTGTCCAGCAGGTTGGTAAAAATGGTTTCGAGCAGATCGAAATCCATCCAGCCTTCACCTTTGTTACTCGTGCTCTGATAGATGAATTGGATCCCACGCTTTTTGGCCACCGCGCGGTACATCATGGCCAATTCGCCCAACAACCCGACGGTGTAACCCCTGCTGCGGTTGATTTCCACACCGCCGATTTCCAACTTTGCCAGGGCCAGCAACTGGTTGGTCAAGTTTTCCAGGTGGGCGGTGTTCCGCTCCATCATGGCTTGAGATCGATTCTTCGTCTCCTGGTCAGCGCTATCGCCTTGAAGGACCAAGCTCTTGATCAAGGTCAGAGGGCCCTGATATTCGTGGGCGACATTGACCAGGAATTTCGATTTCACTTCGCTCATTTGGGTCAAATGATGAGATTGGGCCCGATTCAAGGCCATTTCCCTCTTGGCCATTTCCCGGGCGGCCTGTTGCCGAAAAGCCATCAGAATGAGCAAAACAGCCAGGGTAAAATAGCCGGCCAAAGCTGGCCAAGTTGTCCACCAGGGTTTTCGGATGAAAAGGGAGACCTGTGCCTCATCGGTATTCCAAAGGCCCTGGCTATTGCTGGCAAGCACCCTGAATTGATAAGTGCCGGGATCCAGATTGGTGTAATAAACGGTCCTGATTTGGGAAGGATCACTCCATGCGTCTTCAAAGCCTTCCAGGCGATGGCGATAGAGAATCCCGGAAGAGGATTTGTAGTCCAAGGCTGAGAATGAAAGGACAATGTTGTTCTGGTTGTGGGCTAATTCAAGATGCCTGGTTGCAACCTCTTCCCTGGACTGAAGGGAGCTGGGTTGCTCAAGGATCGATTGACCATTGACGCTGATTTCGGAAAACACCACAGGGGGATGGTATTCGTTGGAGATAAACCGGGCGGGATCAAATTCCACAATACCGCCTGCTCCCCCGAAAAGCAGGGTTCCGGACTTGCGCCGGATGGCTGTAAAACAGCCGCCAAAATCGCCCAGTCCGTCTTCATCGGAAAATTCCCGTATTCGACCTGTGCTCAGGTCTATGCGCACGATTCCCGTTACGATGGATATCCAGCAGTTCCCAAAACCATCCATCAGGGCTTGAGTTACTGCTTCATTTGGTAGACCGGTCGATCGGTTGAAAACCTGCCGAACTCCACTATCGGGGTTAATGACGAGCAATCCCGCATATGTTCCGAGCAACAAAGCACCATCATTGCCAGGAGATATCGAAATGATTGAGTTCATGTGGTTTTCTGTTTGCAGAAAACGTTGGAAGGAGTTGGTTATCTGGTTGTACAGAAGCAAGCCGCCACCATCTGAGGCAACCCAGATCCTTCCGTCGGGGTCCTCATGGATATCAATGAGCCAATTATCAAAACGGGTGAGTTCATTTTCAGGGTCTTGGGTGTGGTGGAGCAGAGCCCCGCTAGCCCGGTTTCTAATAAATACGCCATCGCCAAATGTTCCGATCCACAGGTTCCCTTTTGGATCAGTATTCAAGGCAAACACCTGGATTTGGCTGGACCCTGGTTCCCCCTCGGCACGGACAAATGGGACAGAACTACCCTCGGAAAAGAGCCAGAGTCCCGAATTCGTTCCAATCCAGAGACGACCATCATCATCTCTGATGATGGCTTCAATGGAAGTCACCCTGTTGTCTGGAAAACTCCAGCGGTCAAAACCTGAAGCACCTGGGGTGCGGCGGTGCAGGATCCCTTTCGAGTTGCCGGGACCACGATAACCGGTGCCAACCCACAACGTTTCGTCTGAGTCTTCAAACAGGGCCTGCACAGATGTTTCGGCCAAACTCTTGGGATCCAGAAGGTTGGCGTTTTCTATCTGGAAACTCAAAGCCTGGGAATCGTATTTGATAAGGCCGGTATACCAGCAGCTGGCCCAGACCAATCCTGATGTGCTGCAGAATGTTTTGAGCACAGGGCCGCGAATGGGAGAGCCCGGATCTGTAGGGTCATGAGGATTGAGTTCAAAATGCTCCAATGATGGATCGAAACGGTAGAGTCCTTCATAGGAGCCAATCCAAAGAATACCAGACGAATCTTCGGCCACACCGGTCAAGAAATTGAATGTTGCCAGCTCCGAGTCCGGTCGTGGTTGCAGCAAATCAAAATGACCGGATTGTTGGTTATGACGAAAAAGACCAATATCGGTGATGACCCAGATGGTCCCGTCCCTGGCTTCAAAAATATCCAAAAGATTCAATCCAGCCTCAACCAGGGCACTCGGCAGACTCAAGGTGTTTATCACCAGACCTTGGGCATCCAAAACCATAATTTCGCCCATTTGGCTGCAAACCCAGATTGTTCCAGCTGCGGTGGTGCAGAGAGTGCGTAAAAAGTCACCCTTCAGGGGGAAATCCCGAATCCACTTGCCGGATAGGGCCTGGTTTTTGGTGGAAGAATTGATCCGGAGGATGCCATTGCCCTTGGTGGAGAACCAGATT
>JAUUYW010000514.1 GCA_030590265.1 Candidatus Krumholzibacteriia bacterium | reverse complement strand
TTGGAGCCATTAAAAAACTTCATTCTGCCTGGTGGACATCCCGCCAGTGCCCAATTGCACGTGGCCCGCTCAACAACGCGCCGGGTAGAGCGTCAGGCGGTTGCCATGGCAGCCTCCAAAACCGATCCGATACCCGCCGCCGCCATCGAATGGCTCAACCGCCTCAGCGATTTTCTCTTTGTCGCCGCCCGGGCCGTCAACGCCGCCGCCGGCCGCCCGGATGTGCCCTGGATCCCCAAAAACTCACCCGAGGAAGGATAAAGCCAAGCTGATGTTCTTTTTCGGGATTTTTTCTTCCATTCCCTCGAATAATCCGAAACCCGACGGTGTATCTCTTCCATCAGAGGTTTCATCCACCGGTTCTGCAAGTCAGGTTCCGGCCAGCGATGATGCCGCCCGTCGCCAGGATACTGAAGATATTCGACGTTTCCTGGCAGGAGAAACCCGCGGATTCGAGGATCTGATGAACCGTTACCGCCATCGAGCTTACGGAATTGCCTTGAGTGTCACCGGTGACCACGATGTGGCCATGGATGCCGTTCAAAAGGCTTTTCTGCGCATTTACAAGAGCCTGCAGAGGTTCCGTCTCGGTGACGCGTTCTTTCCCTGGTTCTACCGCATCGTCAAAAATGCGTCGTTGAACCAGCGCCGGGACGAAAAGCGGCACCAAGGTGAAATGCCCCTCGAATGGGTGAAACAATCGGATGGCCGACCCAATCCCCACGAACTGATGGTGGCCAATGATTTGCGCCGTCGTTTGTGGGATGGCATCCAGGAACTGCCCGACGAAATGCGTGAAGTATTCATGCTCTACCATTTCCAGGGAAAAAAATACAAAGACATTGCCGATGCCTGCAACATTCCATTGGGAACGGTTATGTCCCGGCTGCACGCCGCCCGTATCAGGTTGCGCCAATCGGCTGGTTTGGAGGATGAACAGTGAACAGAACCGGGCCCTTTGACCCCCGCAAGGAAGCCCACCTGCTCTCGGCCTACGTCGACGGTGAATTGTCTGCCGACCAAGCCGAACGCATTGAAAAACATCTGGCTGAAAACGAAGATTCCCGCCGTGAGGTGGAGCGTCTGCGTCGTTTCAACAAGGTGACCGGTGCCTTGCGCCTGAAAGAAGCCCCTCCCGAAGAATGGGAAGGTTTCTGGGCTAGTTTTCGCAACCAAAGTGAACGCCGCTTCGGCTGGGTTCTGGTGACCATCGGCGTGACTGTCGTGGGTCTCTGGTTCCTTTATAATTTGCTGGTCTCGCTGATCAGCACCGATGCTCTGCCTTTGTACGTCAAGGGTGGTATCTTCGCCGCAGCAGCCGGTGTTTTGGTTCTTTTGATTTCAGTTGTCCGCGAGCGTATTCACAAGCGATCCAAAACTCGCTACAAAGATGTCATCCGCTGACTCCAGCTTTCTATAAGTGAGGAACAACATGTCCGATCCAATTCTTGTGACCACCACCCACACCATCGCCGGCAAGCGCATCGTGCGCACCATTGGGCTGGTTAAGGGAAACACCATTCGGGCCCGCCATCTTGGACATGATTTCATGGCCGGCCTGAAGAACATGGTGGGTGGGGAGATCAGCGACTATACCAAAATGATTGCCGAGTGCCGGGAAGAGGCTCTGGATCGGATGATGTCCGAGGCCAAAGCCAATGGCGCCAATGCTGTGGTGGGCATGAGGTTCGCCACCAGTGAGATGATGGAACACGCGGCGGAACTGCTTGCCTATGGGACAGCAGTTTATGTGGAGGATGAATGAGATAGGTTCCGGGGCTATTTCTTCCCAGCAACAGCCTCCACAAATTCTTCTTGGGCCATCAGACGGTGCAGGGCCCGCTCAAAGGCTATCCTGAGGGCACCAGGTTGATTGTCGTCAACCCGTCCTGCACCATCGGTTAACCTTGTAAAAAAGGGTTTCTCTTCTCCTGCTCGAAACAATTCCCACTTCATTTCGCACTCGGCCTGATCAAAACTGCCTTTGTATGTATAGATGTTATAACTCAGTTTCCTTACGGTCCCCAACAAGCGCAACTCACCATGACCATCTTTCTTAACCCAATAACCGGCATCTCCCAGAATATCCTGGGCCAGGAGGTTGAACTCCTTGGTTTCATTTTCGAAATTCTCATCCCAGATGTTTTGGTAGGTCCGCGTGTACTGTATACCTTCATAGTGGTAACCAATAACCCGGCCGCCGGGAACATCGGTGAAGAGTTCATCGAAGGAAATTGACGGCAAAGAGTCACCCTCAACCTGGATTATGGGTGGAGCCTCCTCGGGTGTTTGAGGTGATGGCAT
>JAUUYW010000118.1 GCA_030590265.1 Candidatus Krumholzibacteriia bacterium | reverse complement strand
CGCCAGGCCCTTCTGGCGTTTGGCGCGCCGGTGGAAGTCGATGTTTTCGGCTACAGTTTGCCCGATTTGCAACGCACTGCTGATATGTTGGCGGAACGTTTGCAAAAGGTGGATGGTTTGCGGGATATCAGATTGAGCATGGTGCCGGGATCTCCTGAAGTGCAGGTCAGTTTCGATCGGGACAAACTGAATCGTTTTGGACTAACTCTCGGTGGTGTCTCAGCTACAGTTCGCGACAAGGTTCGTGGTACGGTGGCCAGTCGATTCCGCGACCGTGAACGCCACGTGGACATCCGCGTAATGAACACCAGCGAACAACGCAATACGCTGACAGCTGTGCAGGATCTGATCGTTACCGAACGCGATGGCGTTCCCATCACTCTGGCTTCCATTGCCGACATGGAGGTAGTGATCGGCCCATCAGAAATCCACCGTTTGGGCAGCAAGCGAGTGGCCATTGTTTCAGCCAACCTCTCTGGTAGGGATCTTGGCTCGGTTACAACTGAAATTCGTGAACTCCTGCGGGGACTCAGTCTCCCGGCGGGAATTTCCGTGGAATTGGGCGGCCAGAATGATGAGATGACCAAGAGTTTCCGGTCGCTGCAGATGGCTATCCTGTTGGCTGTGTTCCTGGTCTATCTGGTCATGGCCTCCCAGTTTGAATCTTTCCTCTATCCTTTGATCATCATGTTCACGGTGCCGCTGGCCATGACCGGTGCTGTCTATGGCTTGTTCCTGGGTGGCATGAGCGTCAGTGTGATTGCCGTGATCGGGGCCATCATGCTGGCCGGGATCGTGGTGAACAACGGCATCGTCCTGGTGGATCGCATCAACCAGTTGCGGAGCGCCGGCCGAAAATTAGGAATGGCGGTGCGAGAGGCTGGAGCTGAAAGATTCAGGCCAATTTTGATGACGACTTCGACCACTGTTTTGGGGTTGTTGCCTATGGCCTTGGGCTTGGGTGAAGGTGCAGAATTGCGGGCCCCGCTGGCCGTGACTGTGATCAGTGGGCTGCTGTTGGCAACCCTGCTGACTCTGGTCGTCGTGCCGGTGATTTACACTTTGTTTTCTCGCGGCGGGGAGGCGGCCTGATATGTGGCTGACTTATTTTGCCCTGCGTCGGCCAGTAACCTTGGCCATGGTTCTGGTTTCGGTTGTGCTGCTGGGAGCTGTCTCTATCTTGAAGCTGCCCCTGGATTTCCTGCCCAGGGTCGAATTCCCATTCATTGCTGTCTATATCCCATATCAAAATGGGCTACCCACAGAAAACGAGAAAGAAATCGTGCGGCCCATTGAAGAGGTTTTGGCTACCCTCGGAGGTGTTCAGGAAATTTTCAGTTTCAGTGACTCTGATGCCGTTCAGGTGGGAGTGGTGTTCGAGTGGGGGCGTGACGTCAACCTTTTGCGCATGGAAGTCAAGGAGCGCATCGACCAGATCAGGGGTGAGCTGCCGGAAGACATCCAACAGATAATGTTGCTGACGTTCAATACCAATGACATTCCAATTATTGAAGGTCGCATTTCGGCCAAGGGACGGGATTTGAGCGAGAGTTGGGATTTGCTGGACCAAAAAATCATTGCCCCTCTGCAACGCATCCCAGGTGTTGGGAGAGTGACCATTGATGGGGTGAATCCCACTCAGGTTTCAGTGTATCTGCTCTTTGACAAGATCATGGAATACAATGTTGACGTTGGCCACCTGTTCACGGAATTGCAGGCGGCCAATGTTGAATTGACTGTGGGTAGAATCACCGATGCAGGAATGCGGTATGACGTCCGCACCGTCAGCGGGTTGAATGGTGTGGAGGATCTCAAGGAATTACCAATTTCAGCAAACGGTTTGAAATTGAAGGATGTTGCCGAGGTTTTGTACGGCGCTCCGGCCCTCAACTACGGTCGCATTTTGAATGAAGAACCGGCAATTGCTTTCATAGTGCAAAAAGCTTCCGGATTCAACACCGTGGACGTTTGTCGTGCCGTGGAAGCGGAACTGGGCCGCATCAATCAGGATCCTGCTCTGGCGGGAATCAACAGCTTTTCATTTTTTAACCAGGCCGATCAGATCACCGATTCTTTGCGAAGCCTTTTGCAGGGTGGGTTGTTTGGATCGATTCTGGCAATTGCCATTCTGTATCTCTTTCTGCGCCGATTGAGCATGACTCTGGTCGTGTCGGTGGCTATTCCTTTCTCCATTCTGGGCACAACCATTTTTCTTTTTCTGAGTAGCAGCAGTTTGAATGTGCTGACGATGATGGGATTGATGCTGGGAGTGGGCATGCTGGTAGATAACGCCGTTGTGGTGTTGGAATCCATCCATCGCCGGCAGCATATGGGGGCCAGTCCCGTGGCGGCAGCGGCCCGCGGCACCAAGGAAGTTGCCCGGGCCATTGTGGCTTCGACTTTGACCACCATCATTGTTTTTGCACCTGTTGTTTTGACCAAATCAGATGAGCTAGCCGTCTGGTTGGGCGAGGTTGGAATCACTATCAGTGTCACCTTGATTTTTTCCCTGTTGGTGAGCCTGACATTGATCCCTGCCTTATCCATTCGCATGACCGGACAAAAGGGTTCCGAGAATATGGCGGATGCCCGTTGGTTGATAGGCCTGAAAAAATGGTATTTGGGAGTGTTGAATTGGACTGCCCTGAAACATCCCCTGATCACAGTTCTGGTGATCATGCCCCTGGTTCTGGTGGGCACCGGTTTGGCCATGAAGGTGACCGATTTCAAACCCGATGTGGAAAGCGACCAGGGGATTCAACGGGAAAGCCTCTACATTGGTTTTGACTTCAGCGACCCTGTGGATAAGAAAACCGCTAAAGTTTTCGTGCAGAAAGTGGTCGATTATCTGGAAAACCGACGGGAGGAATTAGAGGTCAAGGATATCTATGCCTACTATGGTGCCGGTGGGGCTGGGGCAACAATCTTTTTCTCTCAAGGTGTGGTGAGTACAGACTTTTATCAGAAAATTCGTGAGGACCTGCGGGCAGATTTGCCCCAACAGGCAGGGGTTGTGTATAGCTTTGGCGGTGACGAGGGACAAGAGTCTGGAGCCAAAACCTTCAGCCTGACCATCAGTGGTGAAGAAACCGAATTCCTGGAAGGATTTGTGGATGAGGCCAAGAGGCGATTGGCCAGCATTGAGGGTGTGAGTGATCTGAAAAGCGACAACGACAATGGCCAGGCTGAAATCCAGATCCGGGTGGATTCGGACAAGGCCGGGCGTTTTGGCATCTCTCCCCAGACGATTTCCGAAATCATGTCCCTGACTTACCGCGGAGTGATGTTGCCGCGGTTGCAAACCGGGGAGAAGGAGATCGACATGATAGTCTCTCTCTACCCCGACGACACCGAATCCCTGGAAAACATGGCCCTCTTGACGGTGGGTTCCATCAATGGCCAGGCTGTGCAACTTGGTCAGGTGGCGGAGTTCCAATTTGGAGTCAGCCCGGAACGCATTTTCAGACGGGACCAATTGAGCGGAATCCCCATCACTGGCACCAGGGATGGCGAGAAACTGGATGAGGTTCTGGATATTATTCGTCCCATGATGGACGGTATGAATCTACCCCTGGGCTACAACTGGAATTTTGGCTCCAACATCATCCGCGCCCAGCAGCAACAAAATGAAATGGGCATCAATATGTTGTTGGCTTTGGTTTGCGTTTTCTTTGTGATGGCCAGTCTTTTTGAATCCTTGTTGTATCCGTTGGTGGTCATGGGCACCGTGCCTTTTGCTTCCCTGGGGGTGTTTTGGCTGATGATGGCCACGGGCACTCCGTTCAATATGATGGCCATGATCGGCATCGTAATTTTGATCGGTGTGGTTGTGAACAACGGAATTGTTTTGATTGACCATATCAACAATCGCCGTAAGGCGGGTTTGGGTTTGGATGATGCTATTTTGGATGCCTGTCGGGATCGCTTGCGACCAATATTGATGACTGCCGGCACAACCATTCTGGGATTGTTGCCTTTGGCTGTCTTCCACGGCGCCCACGTGGCCGGAGCCGAATATTATCCCATGGCCCGTGCCATCAGCGGCGGCCTTGCGTCCAGCACATTACTGACCCTGTTGGTTCTTCCAACCTATTACCGATTGGCCACCTTGGGGGTGGACTGGTTTCAGACCGGGCGCCACGATTGGGCTTTATATCGCTCTCAGAAGCATATTTCTACCAATGCGGACATTGCTGACAGTTATTAATTCATTGCGCAGATTGATGTGTAGTTCTATCATTCCGATAACAAATGGAGTGCCGAGCGTATCTAAAACGTTTTGTCTATCCTGATCACTCGCCTAGCCGGCCGGCTCACCGGCCCGATGTCATGTTAATAAAGGTGATGCGAAAATGTACACCCCTAGTCCCCATGATCGTGTAGCCATTTTCATCGATGGTGAAAACATCCATTACAGTGCCAAGCATTTGAATATGCGCTTGGACTATCTAAAGCTTTGCAGAAAACTGGCGGGTCCCCGTCGCCTGGTGCGCTCCTATTTTTATACTGCCGTGAGCAGTCAATCAGAAGGTAAAATTGATTTCATCAACTTCCTGCGGCTGAATGGTTTCAAGGTGGTCATCAAGGAGATCAAGAGTTTCAATGAAATGGAACAGAACGGCCGCAGCGTGCGCAGCAGTCTGGACATGGAACTGGCCATTGATGCCCTGGAACTTTCTCCCAAGCTTGACTCGATTATTCTCTGCACCGGTGATGGCGATTTCCGCCCTTTGGTCGATGCCCTTGGTCGTCGTGGTTTGCATGTGGAAATCTGTGCCCTCCGCGAGATGACCAGCACCGATCTGATTGCCACTGCTGACCGCTACACCGACCTGGCATCCATGAAGGATGAAGTTGCTCTGGCCGGCAGTCCTCCGCCACCCCGCGAAATCAAAAACGAACTGCCGCCTGCCGACAACGACGACTTCAACTCGTTCAAGGTTCAGGATACCAGCTTCGATTTTTAATTCGGGATGATAATAAAAAGACGTCGACCCTGTCATGGGGCGGCGTCTTTTTTTTGACGGTTAGACCAACCACTAGGCCGAGTGCATGGCCTGGTTATACAAGCGCCGAATCTGCATGGTGACTGGTCCTGGCAATTGTTGGCCTACTGGTTGATCATCAATGCTGATCACCGGGACAATCCCTCTTATGCTGTTGCACAGAAAAACTTCCTGGGCGGTCTCAAGGTCTTTCCGGGCAAGGTCCTCTTCCCGGCAGGTCAGTCCGTTTTCACTGGTCAAATCCAGAATAATTTTTCGGGTGCATCCGGCCAGAATGCGACCATTATTTCTTGGTGTAAAAATTATTGATGACCGGATAACAAAGACACTGCTCAGGGCCGCTTCGGTGATGAGGCCTTCCTCATCAAGCATGATGGCTTCCTGGCACTGCCGGTGGCGGGCTTCTCGCAAGGCCAGCAGCGATGGCAGAAAATTGAGGGATTTGAGATCAGGCCGGCAGTGGCGGGCATAGTCCGAACCCAGGGTGATGACTTTGATCCCATCGGCCAACTCGTCATCGAAACCATTGGGCAAGGGAGTGAGGGTCAACAGAAGTGTGGAGGCGTGCTCCCTGGATGTGGAAATGGGTAAGGGATAATCCATTTCACCACCGCGGGTGAGGGTGATGCGCAACCGGGAGGCACATTTTTCCAACTGATTCTTTTGAACCAAATTGGCAACTATGAGTTGGGTTTCATTGAGTGAAGGGGAAAAGGGAATAGCCAGCTCTGCAGCTTGGGCAGCCAATCTCTTCCAGTGGCTTTCCAGATCTGGCCCAATCCCGTTATTAAGGCGCAGGGTTGTAAAAAGGCCTTCTCCATAGAGAAAACCGGCATCCCATATGGAAATGCTCGCCTGGTGGGCATCCACAAAATTGCCGTTCAGATAAACAATCATGGGGCAGAGAATCCCACAATGCTCGGGCCCACACAAGGCCGAACTGGCTGGTCCGTTAGGCCAAAGCAGACCGGGCCTGAACCAACCGCCCCAACTCGGTGCGGGTCTGGTTGTTGTCCCCGTCCGTACCAATGAGTGTTTCTGCTACTCTGCTGGCCTTGTCGATGGCATCGCGGCAGCCGCTGCTGAGCAAATCCAGCAACTTGCGGCGCACCTCTATGACGCTGTTGTGGGTCAGAAATTCTTCGCACAGGGCCACGGCCATGGAGCTGTTGCCATCACCGTGTTCCACATCCACCAAATTCAACAGAGCATTGGTGTATGTAGGGTCGGATTGAATAGCTTGTTGGAAGTATTTGCGGGCACTGGCCAAATGGCCCTGCATGAAATCCATGACACCCAAATTGTTCAATGTGCCGGCATCTCCAGGTGTGGTTGCCAGGACCACCAGAAAATCTTCACGTGCGGTGTCGAATTTTTCCTGTCGGCTGCGCACAACTCCGCGGTTGTAATGGACATCCGCATTGTTGGGCAAAATGTTGATGACCTGGTCGAAGCACTCTTCGGCCTTTTCATTTTCACCAAGGGCCGAATACATGGCCCCAAGGTTGTTGTGGCCTTCGGGACGATCCGGAAAAGCAGCAACAACCTCTTCGAACTTTTGCAGGGCTGCCATAAGGTCACCTTCATCCAGGGCGTTTCGTCCCTGTTGGACCAAAGATGTCATGTCCTGGGTTGTGGGGGTTGTTTTCCGGATTGCTTGGTTTGACTTGGTGGCGGCGGCCATAGTCCACTCCTTGGATTGGTGAAAGCATGGGGAATCTCAAAAATTCCCCTCTGCCTGGCTTGTCAGTTCAATATTTGTACGCAACCATTGTGCCGTGAACCCAGGTGCGATCCCATAAATTAATTCTGGACGAAATTTTGACCAAATGGCTGATATGACCGTCTAATCTCCTTGATACCCACTAGGAGACACTCTGTCAACACAGGCTCACTTTGCTTCTCATGGCCAGAAAACAGCCATTAGTGCCGTGTTTCCGACTCTATCAATAAGGTTGTTGACAGGTTGGCAGTGACTGTTATTTTTGCAACAAATTCAATCCGGTTCCGCTGCAATGCAGGTGCATTTTCAGATGGCTGGACCGAGGATGCTTCGAATCCCCCCAGGGAGTCTTCATGTTCGAGCAATTCATGCCGGTGATTCTTGTTTTGGCGGTGGCCATTGCCTTTTCGGCCCTTTTTCTGGGCCTTAGTTTTTGGCTGGGACCCAAAAAACCCTCCGCCGTCAAAAACTCCACCTACGAGTGTGGTATTCCGGTGCGCGGCTCCACCCAGATCCGTTTCTTTGTACGGTTTTTTCTGGTGGCGCTCTTTTTCCTCCTTTTCGATTTGGAAGCCGTTTTCCTCTATCCCTGGGTGCTGATGTTCAATCAGTTGGTAGCTGATGGACAGGCTGCTTTCGCCCTGGGTGAGATGGGTGCCTTTCTGGCTGTGCTTCTGGTTGGATTTGTCTACATCTGGAAGAAAGGTGGGCTCGAATGGCAGTAGACCTCGAAAGCCCCAGCAATTTCATCACCACAAGGCTGCGTCAGGCAGTCAACTGGGGACGAAAATACAGCTTATGGCCGCTCCCGTTTGGGGTGGCCTGCTGCGCTATCGAATTCATGAGCACCGTATCGTCCTACAACGATATCAGCCGTTTTGGAGCTGAATTGGTGCGTTTTTCGCCACGGCAAAGTGATCTGATGATCATCGCCGGCACCATCAGCTACAAACAGGCACCTATCCTGAAGACGATTTACGAGCAAATGGCCGAACCCAAGTGGGTCATTGCCATGGGTGCGTGTGCCAGCAGTGGTGGGTTTTATAACAACTACAGCACCCTGCAGGGCGCCGATCATGTCATCCCGGTGGATGTTTATGTGGCCGGATGCCCGCCCACTCCTGAAAACCTGATGTTTGCCCTGACCCAGATTCAGGAAAAGGTTGAAAAGGAAGGGTTCCAAACGGCTTCCGCCCGGCACTCTGGGCGTGTCGAAACAGGATAGATTTTTCTTCAGATTGACGAAACCGCCTTCGGTTTTGTTTGAGGACGGAAAAGATGAGCCAGAAGCTGGTCGAAAGACTGCAGCAGGAATTTGGTGCGGACATCCTCTCTGCCGGTGGCATGCATGGGGACGAAACCATCACCGTGGCAGCGGACAAGGTTGTCGGTGTATTGACCCACTTACGGGACAAGGAGGGTTGCGAGCAACTCTCCGATGTGGTGGGTGTGGACTATCCGGACCGCGACAAGCGTTTCGAAGTCAATTATCTCATGCGTTCTTGGAAAAACAATCAGCGGCTGGTTGTTAAGGTAGATGTTGAGGATGGCTGTGCAATTCCTACTGTCTCCAGTGTTTACAGGTCGGCTGATTGGCATGAGCGCGAAGTTTATGACTTGTTTGGCGTTCCTTTCAGCGGGCACCCCGATTTGCGCCGGATTCTGACCCATCACCAGTTTGAAGGCCATGCCCTGCGCAAAGATTATCCTATTGAGCGAGGGCAGGAATGCAAGGTTCCTGAGAAGCTGTTCACCGATGAAAGTGTGGAGCAGGCGGCCCGACGGGCCAATGATCTGAGCACCGAACTGGGCGGCGTTGTGGATGAAGTCTACCCCAGTGATTTGTTGACGGTGAACCTTGGACCGAGCCATCCGGCCATGCATGGAGCCCTGCGGGTGGAGGTTCTGCTCGACGGCGAAACCATCCTCGAAAGCAAAACCGAGATCGGGTATATCCATCGCTGCTTCGAAAAAGAGGCCGAGGATCATACCTGGGCCCAGGTCATGCCTTACACCGATCGGTTGAACTACTGTTCTGCCATGACCAACAACAGCATCTATGCCTCGGCGGTGGAAAAGTTGTTGGGGGTGGAGATCACTCCGCGGGCTCAGGCCATCCGGGTCATCGTCAGTGAGTTGGGCCGGATCATCGATCACCTGGTTTGTGTTTGCGCCAACCTGGTGGATATCGGGGCGTTGACCAATTACTGGTACCTGTACAACGTGCGCGAGAGTATTTACGAAAGCCTGGAAAAGCTAT
>JAUUYW010000310.1 GCA_030590265.1 Candidatus Krumholzibacteriia bacterium | reverse complement strand
TTTCGGATGAAATATCCTCGGCCTCTCCATGCTTGATTTCCACCACATCACTGGGCGGAAAGCCAAGGGAGACCTGGTTCTTGAATTTGACCGCCTCCCTCCGGGGATCATCACCAGTGCCCACCATCTCGCAATCAGGGCATTCCCGCTGCAACAAGCGAACCGCCTGAAAAAAGTCGAATTGGTATCCCTTATCCTGAAGCAGTTTGGTCAGACCAGGGGAGTTTCGCCTGCGCGTGGAGGCCATCGCTTCAACACCTCCTGCCGCTGCCTGACCGTGGCAACCGTCTGGGTGAAGGAATTGAGCGAAGTATAATGGGCCAGGAAACGCTCCAGAACCGATGCGAAAAGGAACACCCCGCTGCCGGTGAACCGGGCCTCGTCCAACTCCAGAGTCACTTCGATTCCGCGGGTCAGGAGCCTTCCTTCAGGCACACTGATCTGTCGCAAGACACCACGCCAATGCAAACCCACCAGGCCATTGATCCGTTGGCGAGTCACCGGCGTATTGGAAAAGTCCAACAGTGAGAGCATTTCGCGGAAAGCAACCGGGCCATCACCCTGGCGGCCTCCCTTCGATTCCAGCAAGGAAAGATGGTTCAAACTGAGCAGGGAAATGAGTCGCCAAAAAGTATCTCCACCCAAGGGCAATCTGAGCACTGCGGTGGGCTTGCGCAAAGTATTGATCCGGGCCACTCCGGGTTGCCCTTCAATCCTGAATTCGCCACCCCGATTTCCCATGGGCAGCAATTCGGGCAACTCCCGGTTGCTGCACAGGGTCTTGATCATCAGGGTTTCCCCCGGAATTTCATGAAGCTCCTCTCCTTGCCCACCAACCAGGGTCAAATGAATTTCCGAACCGGAATCGCCTTTGACACCGGATGGTTGACGAGAGGCTTGCCAAAAGGCCACTCCGTCATCGCTGCCGTCGCCATGACGAAGAGCAAAGAACGGTCGATATTCTCTGGTCTGGCCCGAGTTTGGATCCACCGTTTCCACCTTGAGGACGGAATTGACTTCATATCCCTGGGGATGGTGACCGTCCGGAACGACCCGGTATTCACTGCGCGTGTGCTCGAGAATCAAGGGATCCGCGGTGTGGGGAAATAGGTTCACTGCAGGAGTGCAACCCAGTTTCAGATTCTCAACTCCCAATCGGGATTCCAAATCCAGAGGTAGTTTGTCCAGAAGGATCAGGATTTCCATTTCCTTGCCAATTCCAGCCAAGGTCTTTCCATCCAACCCTGTCAAATCAGCAAACAAAAATTTGTCGGGAAAACAGAAATACTCCTGAAGAAGACGGTGCCCCAGATGGCCTGACCCACCATATTCGAGCATGCCCTCGTCTGCTGCATAACCCACTGGCCGGAGATGATCCGCAGACAGGAAGGTACCCCTGGTCCCCACACGTGAAGCCTCGGGATCACCGTGGCTGGCCCGAACGATCATGCCCAGAGGATTGCGGAAGAACAACTCAAAAAGCTTGTGGGCCGTGGCTGCATTACCGTCGAAGAAGAAACGCAAAAATTTCAATACTAGAGCTGAAAAAGGATGGGCCCCCCGCGTTTCGAGTTGGATGCGGATGGCAGCCACGGCATCATCCGGACAAAGGGAACTGCCCTTATCCAGGGAAATGACATCCACTCCGGAGACTTTCACAGGCCACAGTGTAGTGGGATAACAGGTCCGGAACCGGCACCGTATTCCACCTACGGCAGGAGTGTGCAACTGGCTGTGGCGGGAGATGGTCATGCCATTGGTGTCTTCGGCCCGATCAGCTTCGGCTTCCAATTGCACGATGGTCATGGATGGAACCGGAGCCAAGTAGTGGGGCTGCAACAGCGAAAGGAAGGCGCCCGTGATCTCGGGGAAATCGTCGTCCAGACGCATCTGCACCCTTGCGGTGAGCATGGCGAAGGCTTCGATCAACCTCTCAACGTGGGGATCTTCGCACTTGTCTGGTTCGATAAGAAGCTGTCCGGCAATGGCCGGGTAACTCTCAGCAAAATCCCCCATCTCCCGGCGGATAAATCTAAGTTCCCGTTCGTAATAATGCAGCAGTTCGTCACGCATGTCATTCCGCTGTGGTGATCGCTATGGCCCCGCTGTCCATCTCGATGTGGGTATCAAATGAAACCGGGACCCGCACCGGATCAACGTGCAGGATGCCCCGAATTCGGAACTGGGCTTGCAGACCCTTCAACTTTTCGCTGGCGATGTGCTCCACCACCACGGAACGCGGTTCCAGGCGTGGTTCAAAACGCCGCACCGCCTCCTGGATCAGACTGCAGACGTTGCTGCAATCATCCCCACTGGAAGCGGAAAACTGGGAAAAATCCGGAATCCCAAAATTGAGAATGGAAGACCGGACCTCGGGAAAACCATCAACCAACATATTCAGGGGTCGTTTGGTATTAAGCAGCCATTCGATGTCCCGCAGAACGGCGTACTTAAGGTCTTCCACACTGATGCGCAAATCACCACCGGCCCGATGACCACCGGTGCCCGCCAGACGGTCCAGAACCGAATGACGCAAAACTTCTCTGGAATCGTGACCAGCCAAAATGGGCCCCTAATTTCCTACCCGGATACACCGGACAGATCTATTGTCCTGGATTTTCGGATTCATCCATCGAAATGTGACGCAAAGCCAGAATGGGCAGCTCTTGCACCTGTCCCTCTTTGTCCTGCCAAGCCAAAATTCGCTGCCCGCAGCCACGGAAAATTTCACCACCCGGATCAATCCATTCCGTGATGGCTCCAGTGGCACAACGTGGATCCTCGCCTTTGGCGCTGCCCTCGTAAAGGGCCGGAATATGCACCGAGGATTCCACACCTTGAAGGTCCGTCAGTTTGGCGGGAACCCACAGCAAATCTAGCAGGTGGCCTGGAGTTTCGATTTCCAGTTTGCGGATCCGTTCGAATGGCAACAAAACGAGGCGGCCTCCGGCAAAGATCTCCAAAACCGAACCCAGGGCATCGTCCAGGTCGCGAAGGGCTGAAAATTGTTGCCCGTTAACCTCACCGATCACTTCCGGTTGGGTACCGATGGCCTGCACAATGGTCTTGGCCGCAGATTCCGGGTCCTTCCCACCAGTGGCTTGCAGAGCAGCCAACCGCAGTTGCAAATGCTCCGGTGGATTCGGAGGCAATAAAGGTTCGGCTCCATGGCCATAAACTGCACGCCTCTCCTGCTCTGCAGCAAGCAGATTAATGTAGACGGCCTTGGCCCGCTCCAGCTGTTCGTCTCCGATACCCAGGGCGCCCAATTGACGCCTGGCCCGGTGCAAATCACCACTGAAGGCGACCAAGGCGAAGAGTCGATAACGGCTCTCCGCATCGGTCGGCTTGGCCTTGACTGAAGCGATTGCCTCGGCAATGGCGGTTTCCAAATCACCGCTGCCCAGAACCTCTTTCAGGTCGCTCAACCCTAAACCTCAGCTTCGTTGGTCACTCGGTTCCAGGAACCGACGTTCTGACCGGCTTCCGATGTCCATGTCCACTCGATGCTATCGTACTGAATACCAAATGTCTCAGACACCAAAGCATCTTCATCATTGCTCCCATGAGTGATGGTCTGGATGTCGATGCCACGCATATGGTACTGCATGTAGACCACCTTTTCGGTTGCTTCGGACGCAATTTCCGTCCCAGTAGCCTTGACCAGTTTCAGGATGGCTTCATTGCGTTTGGCACCACTGCTGCACATTTCCAGCAGCCAGGGTGAGGCCTTGTCGATCCGTTTAGTGATCATCATGGATCCATGCTCTGAACGGCCTGAGGCACCCGCACCGGCCATACTCCGGGACTTGGTCACTTCCTGTTTGATTAGGTGGCTGAACTTGCTGATTTCAAAATGCTCCTCAAATCCCGCTGAGGTACTATCACCCTTCAAATCGTCAATGAACAGATAAGCATCAAACATTTCCTTCTCCTTCTCATATTTTGGGTCACCTCAAAACCAAAACTACCTTTGGCAAATTCAAACTGACCCGCTCCCTACCAACAGATTCGATTCCTTTATTGTGATCCGCATTCTATACTACTTGGCACCGGCAGGAAGATCCGCTACCAACCGAAGCGAAACATTCAACTCTTCCAGCTGGAAATGCGGCTTCAGGTGTGCCACTGCACGGTAGCTGCCTGGGCTGGCTTTATCCTCGGTCACAACGATTTGGGCCGCCCGCAAAGGATACTTTGCCTTTAGCTCCTGAGATGCATTGTCCTGATCCAGCACATAATTGGTGATCCACTTGTTCAGGAAATTTTCCACCTGGGAGCGAGAGGCAAATGAGCCAATCTTGTCCCGGCAAATTGCCTTCAGATAGTGGGCAATGCGAGACGTGGCCATCAGATACTGGATCTTTCGGGAAAGATCTGCATTGGCCGTGGCCTCA
>JAUUYW010000431.1 GCA_030590265.1 Candidatus Krumholzibacteriia bacterium | reverse complement strand
TGGCCGATGTTGACCCCAATTTGGATCCTCAAAAGGTTGCCAAGTCGGCTCCCAACCTTGAATTGGCCTTGAACACCACCTGCCTGGATTTGGACAATGTGACGGCTTTTGCCAGCCAGCAAGGCGCCATTTCCTGCAAAAGTTCGGACCCAAAAGGTGGGATTTTGCAAATCCAGGCGCCCAAGCCTTTGCCACTGGGGCGAAGTCGCTATAATATTACGGCTCCGGTCCCGGGCACAAAACGTTGGTATTGGTTCAGCCAGGAGTGGATCGTTGGCACTGATCACGAGTATTGATGTGGTTTAAATTCCGATCCTTGGATCCAACAACCCAGAGGCAAAAACATGCAACGCCTGACCAGAAAACAACTGCAAGAAATGGCTGCTGAGCGCATCCTTATTTTGGATGGCGCCAAGGGCACCATGATCCAGAGTTACGGTTTGGGCGAGGCCGATTTTCGGGGCGAATTGCTAGCCGACCATGCGGTGGACCTGAAGGGCAACAACGACCTGTTGTGCCTGACCAAACCCGAAGTTATTCACGAAATTCACCGGGACTACCTGTTGGCCGGCGCGGACATCATCACCACCAACACCTTCAACGGAACATCCGTGGCCCAGGCCGACTATCAAACAGCCCATCTGGTGCGCGACATCAACGTGGCAGCCGCCCAGTTGGCCCGCAAGGCAGCCGATGAAATCACAGCTCAAACACCTCACCGGCCACGTTTCGTTGCCGGCAGTTTGGCTCCCACCAACCGCACTTGCTCCATCAGTCCTGATGTCAACGACCCAGGCCTGCGCAACATCACTTTCAACGACCTGGTGATCGCTTATGGCGAGGAGGCCGAGGCCTTACTCGACGGAGGAGCGGATATTCTGGTCATCGAAACGGTGTTTGACCCTTTGAATGCCAAAGCCGCGGTCTTTGCCTGCCGCCGCCTCATGCGCCAACGCGGGTTGCAGGAAATGCCCTTGTGGATTTCCGGCACCATCACCGATGCCAGCGGGCGCACTCTCACCGGCCAAACTCCGGCTGCTTTCTGGACCAGTTTGCAACACGCCGAGCCGGCAATTTTTGGTTTGAACTGCGCTCTTGGGGCCACGGCCATGCGTCCCTTTGTGGAGGAAATTTCCTGGCATGCCGATACCTTGGTCTCGGCCCATCCCAACGCCGGATTGCCCAATGATCTGGGTGGTTACGACGAGACTCCCGAACAGATGGCGGGTATTCTGGCCGATTTTGCTGAAGACGGTTTGTTGAATATCGCCGGCGGTTGCTGTGGCACTACCCCGATCTTTATCAAGGCTATCGATGAGGCTCTCAAGGGGATCGCGCCGCGCCACGTTGCCAAAAAACGACCTGGTACCTGGCTGGCTGGTCTCGAACCGCTGAATATTTCCGAGGAGAGTCTTTTTGTCAATGTGGGCGAGCGCACCAACGTGGCCGGCAGTCGTCGATTTGCCCGTTTGATTCGCGAAGAAAAACTGGAAGAAGCCTTGGAAGTTGGCCGCCGGCAGGTTCGTGGTGGCGCCCAGATCGTCGATGTGAACATGGACGACGCCATGCTCGAATCGGTGTCCGCCATGAGTGATTTTTTGAATGTTTTGGCCAGTGATCCCGAAATTTCCCGGGTGCCGGTGATGATCGACTCCAGCCGCTGGGATGTGCTTGAAGCCGGGCTGCAGCGCATCCAGGGCAAAGGTGTGGTCAACTCCATCAGTCTCAAGGATGGGGAAGATGAATTTCGGCGCAAGGCTCGCCTGGTGCAGGATTATGGAGCCGCCGCCATCGTCATGGCCTTTGATGAAAAAGGACAGGCCGATACCCTGGAACGTAGGGTTGCGGTGTGCCTGCGGGCCTACGAGATCCTGGTCAACGAAGAGGGGTGGGATCCGGCGGATATCATTTTTGACCCCAATGTTTTTGCCGTGGCCACCGGTATGCCTGAACACGACAGTTACGCCGTGGATTTCATCGAAACCTGCAAGCGTATCAAAGCCGAAATGCCTGGCGCGCTGATCAGTGGCGGCATCAGCAACCTGAGTTTCAGCTTTCGCGGCAACGACACCGTTCGTGAGGCCATGCACTCGGTATTCCTCTACTACGCCATCGATGCCGGCCTGGATATGGGCATTGTCAACGCCGGTCAACTGGCAGTATACGAAGAGATCAACCCGGAATTGCTCGAAGCGGTGGAAGATGTGGTGCTGAATCGCAAACCAGGCGCCACCGACCGTCTCATTGAATTGGCCACGCACACAGCGGGCAAAAAAATCAGTCGTGAAGTGGATCTTTCCTGGCGGAAAAACCCGGTTTCCGAACGCCTGGACCACGCTTTGCTCACAGGAGAAGCCACCTTCATTGAAGAAGATACAATGGTGGCCCTGGATGAATTGAAAAGTCCCCTGAAGGTCATTGAAGGGCCTTTGATGGCCGGAATGAACCACGTGGGTGAGTTGTTTGGTGCCGGGAAAATGTTCCTGCCCCAGGTCATTCGTTCGGCAAGGGTCATGAAAAAGGCCGTCGGCGTATTGGAACCCTATCTGGAAGCTCTGGATGACGGGAAAAGCGCGGGGGCGGGCACGGTGCTGATGGCCACGGTCAAAGGCGATGTGCACGACATCGGCAAGAACATTGTTTCAGTGGTCATGGGCTGCAACAACTACAGGATCATCGACCTCGGTGTGATGGTGCCGGTGGACAAAATCATCGCAACTGCCCTGGAGGAGAAGGTGGATGTGGTGGGTCTCAGCGGACTGATCACTCCTTCGTTGACAGAGATGGAACATGTGGCCGACCAGATGCAGCGGGCAGGATTGAAAGTACCCCTGCTCATTGGTGGTGCCACCACCAGTCGTTTGCACACCGCTGTGAAAATTGCACCGTTTTACGAGCCAGGTGTTTTCTATGTGAAAGACGCATCCCAAGCTGTTTCATTGTTAAGCTCCCTGATGAACCCTCTGACCAAAGCCGATGTGACAGACTCAACCCGGGAGCAATACACCACACTGCGGACCAAGCGGGAGGCCGACCTCAATCGGCGAAAACTGGTCACACTTGCCGAGGCTCGAGCCAACGCCCTGAGCCTGGATTTCCAAAAAATCAAACCAGTGGC
>JAUUYW010000140.1 GCA_030590265.1 Candidatus Krumholzibacteriia bacterium | reverse complement strand
GGATTGTCCAGCACCTCGAGGTGGAACGGCGTGCTGGTGGGCAGGCCTTCGAACACACACTCGTTCAGGGCCCTTCGCATCCTTGCGACAGCTTCCTCACGATCTTTGCCATGGGCTATGATTTTGGCCAACAGCGAGTCATAATAGGGAGGCACCATGTAGTCGGAATAGACGTGGGTATCCACGCGGACTCCCGGTCCTCCAGGGGCATGATAATAAAAAACCCGGCCAGGGCAGGGCATAAAGTTCCGCTCAGGATTTTCTGCATTGATTCTGCACTCAATGGCATGGCCCTCAACCTTGATATCATCCTGAGTAAAATCAAACGCCTCACCGGCTGCCACCCGGATCATCCATTTCATCAGGTCGACACCGGTGACCATTTCAGTGACGGGATGCTCCACCTGGATTCGGGTGTTCATCTCCATGAAGTAGAAACTGCCATCAGTGTGCAAAAGAAATTCCACGGTGCCGGCACTGCGATAGCCAACGGCTTTGGCCAAACGCACTGCGGACTCCCCCATGCGCTGGCGCAAGTCATCATCCACAGCAGGGGAAGGAGCTTCTTCCAATAGTTTTTGATGACGCCGTTGAACCGAGCAATCGCGTTCACCGAAATGCAGCACTGTGCCGTGACTGTCCCCCATGAGTTGCACTTCAACGTGCCTGGGGTTGACCAGGTATTTTTCCAGATAAACGGCATCGCTCACGAAAGAAGCTCCGGCTTCAGTACGGGCAGCCACATAATTGACCCTCAATTCTTCTTCATCCCAGGCCACGCGCATGCCTTTGCCACCACCACCGGCAGTGGCTTTGATGATAATCGGATAACCAAACTCCTGGGCAGCCAGAACCGCATCTTCAACATTGTCCACTAATCCGGTACCAGGCACAACAGGGACCTTGGCAGCAATAGCCATGCTCTTGGCCGTGGCTTTGTCTCCCATCTGACGAATCACCTCAGCCGATGGTCCGATCCAAGTGAAATTGTCCTCTTCGCAAATTTGAGCAAATTCCGCATTTTCCGCCAAAAAACCATAACCCGGATGGATGGCCTCGGCTCCGGTGATCTCCGCAGCTGCAATAATGTTTGGAATATTGAGATAACTTTCGGCACTGGTGTTTTTCCCCACACAGACAGACTCGTCCGCGTATTTCACATGCAGGCTGTCAGCATCAGCACTGCTGTGAATGGCCACACTTTGCACACCAAGTTCACGGCAAGCACGCATAATGCGCAGGGCAATTTCACCCCGATTGGCAATGAGGATTTTCTTGAACATGCAGACTTCCTGTCCATTACAGTAATTCACAACAACCCGTTTGCTTTCCCAAACAAGGTCAGCAATTCAGGCTCATGGATTGACGATTTCAAACCCATTCTGGAGAAAGCCAAAACGGGAAGCCATATTTTGGCCTCCCTGAGGTGCAATATCAAGTGAAAATGGTCACCGAGGTGACCATTTTTCATCTCTCAAGAATTTCTCGACCGGATCAGATATTTGAAATTTCCTGGTTTTGATCGGTGGTGGACTCTTCAAACCGTTCCCAAGTAGTATCGCTGCTGCCCTGAATCCCCTTAATTCTAAGAGCAAATTCATGGGGATTGGAACTGGCATGAGTTGCTCCGTCGAGGTTGATTTTGCCTTCTTTATAAAGTTGCATCAGAGATTGGTCAAAGCTTTGCATCTGATACTGAACAAAACCCTCCTGAATTGCCTGGCGAATCATAACGGTTTTTTCGGGTTCCCTTATGTATTCACGAATTGTACCGGTGGCTATCAGGATTTCTGCTGCCACGAATCGGTTCAAACCATCACCATCGGCCACCAATCTCTGCGAAACTACTGCTTGCAGAGTCGAGGCCAGGAGAAAACGGATTTCCTGGTGCTGATGCGGCGGAAAGAACGATATGATGCGGCTGATTGTTTGAGTCGCGTCAATGGTATGCATGGTGCTGAGCACCAGGTGTCCAGTGTCCGCAGCTGTCAGGGCGATCTTCATGCTTTCAGCATCACGGATTTCACCAATGAGAATGACATCCGGGTCCTGCCTCAGAACATGCTTCAAGGCTTCTGCGTAACTCCCTGTGTCACAACCTATTTCCCGCTGGCTGATGATGCTCTTGCGGTCCCGATGCAAGAACTCGATGGGATCTTCGATGGTGATGACATGGCGTGCCGATTCCCGGTTGATGATGTCAACAATGGAGGCCAGGGTTGTTGACTTGCCACTTCCCACGGTTCCCGTCACCAGGACCATCCCCCGTGGCTTCATGGCCAAAGTCTTGACCACAGATGGTAACCCGAGCTCTTCGGTGCTTTTGATTTCCACCGGAACATGGCGGAAAACCATGGCCACACTGCCCCGCTGCACATAAAAATTGGCCCGAAAGCGAGCCACTCCAGGCACGCCAAAGGCGAAATCGATTTCACGGGTATTTTCGAAGGTTTCCCTTTGGGCGGGAGTCAGAATTTGCTGGGCAACCGAAACCATGTCCTGAACCGAAGGTGGATCGTATTCGGCATGGACCAAGGTTCCGTTGATGCGCATCACAGGAGGCGTTGCCACTTTCAAATGCAAATCACTTGAACCTCGGTTTATCATTTCTTTCAGGATTTTCTTGATATCCATCATCATGCTCCAGGTTGGGACATTGGGGACGCAAGGGTCCCGGGTATTCCTCTCTTCCAACTCATCGGCACCCTTTTGCAACCCTTAAAGAAAAACCCCAGGATCCATAAGAATCCCAGGGTCAATAGCTTTCCGAAAAAGCAGCTTTTGAGTTGCAGGAGAAAACTCAGTCAGGTTCAACGAGGAACAAAACCGCCTCTGCTTCCACCGGACTCCCATTTTCAACCAGAATCTCCCGGATGGTTCCGGAAAATTCGGCATCAATCTCGTTCATTACTTTCATCGCCTCAATGATGCACAAGGTCTGTCCCACGGCCACGTGGTCACCCAACTGCACAAACGGACCATCCTCGGGAGACGGGGCTAGATACATGGTGCCCACAATGGGCGTGCGCACATCCTTGAATTTGGCCTTGGCAACATCGGCTGCTGTCTCAGCAGGAGCAGCTGCTGCGGCGGGAATTTGCGCTGGTGCAGCAACCGGAGCAGCAGCAGGCATGACTATGGGTGCTGGCGCAATGACCGCTCCCGGGGCCATGTGAGCTGATTTTTGAATTCGAATGGTGGTATCCTTGTGGATCACTTCCAATTCTTCGATGCCACTTTCTTCCACCATTTTCACCAATTCGCGTACCTTGCTGATATCCATGTCAGCCTCTCTGGAGGTTTCGGGTGAATTCATCAGACCCTGCCCAGGTATTTACCCGTGCGGGAATCAATCCTCAGTACTTGACCTTCTTCAATAAACAGTGGCACCTGGACAACAAGCCCGGTTTCCATGTGGGCTGGTTTGGAACCACCCTGAGCAGTGTCTCCACGCAGGCCAGGGTCCGTCTCCTTGACAGCCAATTCCACTGTCTGGGGAGGCTCCACTGTCAGCGGACTGTCCTCCAAAAGCATAACACTGCAAATGTCACTTTCTTTAATATAGGGTATGACATCACCGAGTCCTTCTTTATGCAACTGAATTTGTTCATAGGTTTCGGTGTTCATAAAAATAAGGAAATCGCCATCGGGATAAAGGTACTGGTAAGGACGTTTTTCCAAACGAACTTCTTC
Source organism: Candidatus Krumholzibacteriia bacterium (assembly GCA_030590265.1). Taxonomy (GTDB): domain Bacteria; phylum Krumholzibacteriota; class Krumholzibacteriia; order LZORAL124-64-63; family LZORAL124-64-63; genus LZORAL124-64-63. The sequence continues at coordinate 4,549 of JAUUYW010000140.1, read as the reverse complement.
CACCTTTTCTCCGGACCGGAAAGTGTGATCCACAACCTTTCCGTTTTCAACATTTTTCAATTTGGTGCGAACAAAAGCCGGGCCTTTGCCCGGTTTGACGTGTTGAAATTCAACAATGGTCCACAATCCGTTTTTGTGACGCATGGTAAAGCCGTTACGGAAATTACTTGTATCAGCCAAGGGAAAAGCCTCTCTTTTGGATCACAATTATCTCGAAAATGTGCCATATGGACCGCCTATTGATAACACGAAGGCCCGCCAAAGGCAATCCTGGATCAACACCGGCCACCAGGAATTATCAGGAAAGAAGCCCAGCCATTCCCTCAATGGCCAGACGGTACCCATTGATGCCGAACCCAAACACACCTGCATTGACCACCCCAGCAAGGAGATTGGTTTGACGAAACTCTTCCCGGGCCGTGGGATTGGTCAAGTGGATTTCGATAACCGGTATATCAACAGCCGCCACCGCATCACGAATGGCCACCGAGGTATGGGTATAGGCAGCCGCATTGAGGATCAGCCCGTCAGTCTGGTCACTGGCCCGATGAATCAAGCCAACCAAAGCACCTTCTCCGTCATCCTGGACAAAGTCAATTTCCAGGTTGAATTCTTCGCCCCAACTCCGGCAGCGTACTTCCAGCTCCTCCCAGGTCATCCGCCCGTAAATATCCGGCTCCCTCAAACCCAGACGACCAAGATTGGGCCCACCCAGAATCATCACCTTTAATTTGGGAGCTGAAGTGCTCATGAGACCTGGTCCTCATTTGATTTCAATTGATCGATCCAATCACCAAACTGCTTTTTCTGAGACTTTCTAATTTTGATCCGGGCTTCCCGGGCTTCAGAAACCAATTTTTCGGTGTACCCAGGATCGCGACCATCTTCGGCAGGACGACCCAGCCCTGCTTTGAGTTGTTCCAGACGCTCTGAAACGTCCTTACGATGAGGGTTTTTCTCTTGCATGCGTTTCAGGGCGGACATGGCCTTTTCCACATATCCTTGAGCCACCATGATATCCACCAGGGTCATGGTTGCCAGGTCGTCACCATCAGCCGCATCTGGTTTACCCGGAGCACTCTCAGCCGAAGAGGTTTGAGATCCTGATTCTGCAACCATTCGTTCGCGGGCATCGGCCAGCAATTTTGGCCATTCCAGTTGGTCAGGCTCAATTTCCACCAATCGTTCCAACAAAGGAAGAGCATGAGTAAAGGCGTCGCGGTGCAAAAAATTCTCGGAAAGTGCCTTCAAAACAACAAAGTTGTCAGGATTCAGGTCCAAAACCCGTTGCAGGACCTTGACCCCGTGATCCTCACGACCGGCCACCAGAAGCGTTCGGCCCAAAACCACCATGGCAGCCAGGTGATCTGGATTGCGGGAGAGGCCATCCTCCAGCAGCACCAGAGCCTCCTCCAGTTCACCTTTTTGCTGCAAAAGATCCGCCAGGGGTACATACACCCTGGACTCGGGATCTTTTAGGATAATACCCCGATAGCGGGCAATTCTTTCGGCTATTTCAGCCACGAAAACTCCTCAATCCATCTGGCCCAGGGTTTCCCCCACGGCTTCCATGTCTTTCCAAAGGCCAACAGTCAATGGGAGAGGCAGATTCTTCTGCAATTCTTCAAGCACGGCAATACCAGCAGCGAGGCCATCTTCGTCGTCCTCAGAAGTGAAGCCTCCAAGACAACGCTGACCACTATTCAGAACCTCGCTGGCGGCCTTGCGGGCAAAAACCCGACTCATGTTGGAAAAATGTGTCGCCTGGGTATGGCCTTCTTCTGCCAATCGGGCCGCCTTGTTGCTGAAAGCAGCAGCCACTTCACAAATAGTCATCATGTCGGCCATGGCAAACATGATGATCTGGTTCCTGGTCAGACGGCTTTTGTGCAGATGCAGCACCACGGAATTGAGCCCGCGCACGGCAGCCGCCAAAATCTTCGCGCCAACCTGGGGATTCTTCCCATGCAGTTCATCCATGGTCACCGCAAGATCTTCATAAAACTGGCCTTTGGACCGAACAGTTTGCTTCCAACGGAACATGCCGACAATGCTTTGCTGGATTTCACTGGTTCCTTCGTAAATGGTTGTGATTCGCACATCGCGATACATTTTCTCAACCATATACTCACGTGTATAGCCATACCCACCCAGCGCCTGGATGGAATCGTCGGCCGCTTTCAACCCAGCTTCAGTGCACCATAATTTGGCAATGCTGCCTTCGGTGGCCAAATCATGGTTTCCATTGTCGATGGTCAACGAAGACTGCTCGGCATAGGCCCGCCCCGCCTCCAGGTCAATCCAGTTTTCCACCAACAATTTGAATCGATAGCCTTGTTTTTCAAAAATCGGAGCACCAAACTGTTCACGGGTCTTGGCATAAGCCAGGGCACGCTCCAGAGGAGCCTGTCCCCCCCCAAGCCCGAAAGCCCCAACCATCAATCGGGTGTAACCAAAGACAGCATTGGCCTGCTTCAGCCCCTCGCCTTCGACCAATCCGATCAGGTTATCCGCTGGTACTTCAACATCTTCCAAAACAACACCTGTGGTATTGCTAGCTCGGATTCCATGTTTGTCCTCGTGGCGCCCCACTTCCAAACCAGGTGTATTGCGTTCGACAACAAAGAAGCTGAGTCCACCTGGCGTTTTTGCCAAAATCGTGTAGAGCTGGGCCACTCCGCCATTGGTGATGAACTGTTTGGTTCCATTGAGTCGGTACCCGGTAATGTTACCTTCTGCATCCAGGATTTGGTCAGCAGTTGTTTGCACGCCAGCAACGTTGCTACCCGCTGCTGGTTCCGTGACACCGTAGGCAACAATCATCCCCTCATTGGCAATGCGTTTTAACCATAGATCCTTTTGGGCATCAGTGCCGCCCACCAGGATGGGGTCAGTGCCCAGGCAAATTGCCAGAAAAGCCGTGGCCACACCCAAATCAATTTTAGCCATCTCTTCACTGACTTTGCAGATATCACGGGCACCGCCACCCAATCCCCCGGCACTTTCCGGCAGAAAGATCAGGTGCAGCCCCACATCGGGAGACAGTAATTTCTGGATGACTTCAGTTGGAAATTCATCCTTTTCATCAAGTTCCAAGAGATATTCATCAGGAAGCTCACGGGCAGTGACCTGCTTGAGGGTTTGCACAACCATGTCGCACATTTCGGCAGACAATCCAGCGGGGACGTTCATTAACTTTTCCTCTCCATGTGACAGAGGGCGACCTCAAGAGTACGCCCGTTAAGATTCATTTCAGTTGAGCTCAGCTCAGGGTATTGTGATGGTGCCGGTGCCCACCAGTACGCACCCACCACCAACTGTGATGTTGCGCGCCTTGCCGTCGACAATTTCAGCTTCAGCAATAATTTTACTGGGACGCCCCATTTCAAGCCCCTGCTCACTGATGATCGTGATTTTTGGCGCCAACTTCACCAACCGATGTTTCACCAGGTAGGCCACAAGGGCACCTGTCGCCGAACCACTGGCAGGATCCTCGGGAATTCCAAAATGCGGAGCAAACATCCGGCAATGAACCGTGCTCTCTTCAAGGGCTGTTTCGCAAGTGAATACAAACAAATCACCAAAACCAAGATCGGCAGCAATGGCATCGGCATCCCGCCGACGCAGATTGATCCTCTCCATTGTTTCCAAACTATCCACAGGAACAATATGAATGGGCAACCCTGTAGAAATCACTTCACAGGGAAGCCCTGTAATGGCAATTTCCTCTTCAGCCAGCCCCAGCGTCGAAGCCACCTTTCGGCGGTGGAAATACTGGCCCAGATAATCTGGGTTATCCTGCAGCAGGCTGTATATCCGAACTCCTTCATCATCTCGTGTATGCACAAAATAATGCCCGGCTTCTAGTTCCCAAATGAAACTTCCAGAAGTACCATCGGTTTCCCTTTTTCCCAAGTGGTCCATGGCAAAGGTCGCACCCAGCACTGAATGTCCGGCAAACGGAATCTCGGCGGCAGGGGTAAAAACACGCAAACCCGCCCGGTCAGGGCCTTCTTTGCGGGCCGGGATGATAAATGCCGTCTCTCCGCAGCCCATCTCCAGAGCCAGCTTTTGCATGAGTTCCGCAGGGACCAGATCACCTTGGATGAACAGGTTCAAACGGCTGCCGCCAAACGGTTCCGAGGTGAAGACATCGATGATTAGATAATCCAGGTTCATTTTCTGGTGGGGCCTTGGCTTTGGTTTTTTGGGGCTTATCTTCTTTGGATCCAGAAAACAGAATCTAGCACACCCACCCCCCACAACCAAGCCTCAAGTTGTGCCGTGGAGAATGTTGCTAGATCTCTGTTTCCAGGGTCTCCAAATTCCCCTTCCCCAAAACTACACAGCATATTTCAAGGTGTGCCTCCTTTCCCGTTCCATTGCCCGGGTAGACACAGTGCGCCAGTAATAATTATTCCAGCTGTCTGGTAACTCATGATGACCAACAAATATACGGCCCCTAAGTACATCCTCTATAGACAACTTGGTATCCAATAATCCCCGTTCCATGGCAGGAGTAGGGCTCCTGCGATCCTTCTGACGACGG
>JAUUYW010000529.1 GCA_030590265.1 Candidatus Krumholzibacteriia bacterium | reverse complement strand
CCGGCATTGCCGATGGGTCCTTCACAAAGGTCAAAACGCTGGCCGTAATCCCGCTTGACCGAGCGCAGAGCCGGCAAGGGATTCGAACAGAATTCCCGTAACAAGGGGATAGGCCCAGCTTCGTCCGTGGGTGGCTCAATGGGCAGACCGGTTCCGGGTCGAATGGATCCATCATCATAATAACCGTGCATGCGATACAGCGGCCATGGCACCTGCCGCAAGCGGCGGAAATCAATCATTCCGAAAACCCTGATGGCATCCACCCAATCCGGGTCATCGGCGTTGGGTGCGAAGATGACGGTTTTGAATGAAAGACGGCACTGCACTCCCCACAGGGAACTGTTGCTCAAGAAAGCCATCTTACGGGTGTCTTCCTGACGTTGGGTAACATCTTCGTGACCCAGTCCAGTCAGCAGCATGGTGAAGGATTCCCGATCACCCGCAGAAACCTTGATGACTTCATGGAGTTTGTCGATGGCTTGCTTGGTTTGTTGAACCAATGCTGGGGCAGCGCCTTTGCTGGCGCAGGCATCACAAATTTTTTCGAATTTGAGACGGTCCAGAACTTCGCCTGAAGCAGTGATGATGTCGGCGGCATTGAGGAAACGGGAAACCGGCCAGACCAGGTTGTTGCTCAGCTCAAGGTGCCTGGCGGTTTCGCGGGTTTTGACAGGGTCTGCACCTGCCGAAATGATCAACTGTGTGAGGGAGGCCCTGACCTGGTGCAGAACTTCCAAAATAGCATCCGGGGAACCGTAAAGCTCACCTGAGGTGTTTTTTTGCTGTTTATTCTTTATGATCAATCCACCTCGCAGTGCTATCACCTTGCCCTGGCAATAGTTAACAGAAAATGGCAAACCTTAGCTTTTGGGCAAAATACAATCGTTTCATGTATTGTAATAGATTTTTCCTGGCGTGTCTATAATTTGTATTTAAAACACTGGACAGGCTTTGGCCACTATGCAATAATCAGGATTCAGTTTCACCCAGCTATGGAGAGATTCGCCCAGGATCACCCAACAAAAAGGAACAGGTAAATCATGAGAAAAACTGTAATGAGCATCATCCTCTTTGCCCTGGTTTTGGCCACGGCAGCCATGGGTTCAACAGTCGATAAACCCATCATGAGAGACGATTTGCAATTCGACTCCGTTCGACCAGGAACCACTGATTCCCGTTTGACCATTCTCAGTGAGGGATTTGAAGATGCCGTTCCTCCGGCTGGCTGGACCCTCATGACCACTGGTGAGGCCTTCCCTTGGGAGCAACACCCAACGCCCAACAGCGGCAATTACAGCGCTGGCGTCCGATACGGTGGACAAGGTCAGTGGCAGGATGAATGGCTGGTCACTCCGGCCCTCAGCACTGTTGGACTAAGCATTGTAACTCTGGAATTTGCTGAAGCCGAAGCCTATTGGGCCAGCTATGGGCTGTATCACGACATCATGGTGAGCACCACAGTGCCCGACGATCCAAATGCATTCACGAGCGTCCTGGCCATGACCCCAGGCAACCATACCATTGTAAGCTGGAGCCTGGTGAATGTGGACCTGAGCGCCTACGCCGGAATGGAAACAGTTTATGTTGCCTTCCGCTACCGGGGAGACTGGGCCGACGATTGGTTCGTCGACGACGTGATGGTGTTTGAACCATTCGATCACGATGTCAAACTGACCGAGTTGACTCCCGCCAACCTCACCGTTGCTGTTGGCACCGATATCACCCCTCAAATTGTTGTGAAAAACGTAGGTCAAAACACCGAGACTTTCGATGTCAACCTGGTGCTTACTCACAATGGTATGGAAGTGTATGATGAAATCCTGGCCGTCACCGATCTTGAGGTTGGCGCTTCCATGGCCTTGGACTACTCAACCTTCACGACCGAGGTTGGCAACTACGTCCTGACCGGCACGACTCTGCTGGATGGTGACATGGATCCGGGCAATGACACCGGTGCCGGTCTGGTGGTTGTCTGGTCTCAGGAACGAACACCATTTGGTATCCTTTATACCGAGTGGGGTTGTGGACCCTGTGTGCCAGCCAATCTGGCCCTGGACGAATTT
>JAUUYW010000074.1 GCA_030590265.1 Candidatus Krumholzibacteriia bacterium | reverse complement strand
TACACTAACTGCTTTCCTATTTCTTCACGGCTTCGTGAGATTTGGCAAAAAGGTGAAAAAAAATGGCCCCGAGCAGAAAAGCTCGGGGCTGTTGCAAAGGAAATGTTAGTTGGTCATTTGATCAAAGCCATGCGCCCCACCGAGAAGTGCTCGCCAGAGCTAACCCGATAGAAGTACACACCTGCCGAAACACTGCGCCCGGCGTCATCCCGACCAGTCCACACCACATCGTGAACCTGAGCGGCCATCACGTCGTCCACCAGGGTCTTGACCTTGTGGCCGGCCAGGTCATAAATGACAACCCGGGTATGGGCGCTGGCGGGCAGGGCAAATCGGATGGTGGTCGAAGGGTTGAAGGGGTTGGGGAAGTTCTGGGAAACCTTGAAGGCAATGGGTGTGCCACTGTCCGGATCAGGCACTGGGGCAAGGCCGCAGCCGGCACCAAGAGCACCAATGAGACCGCAACTACCACTGTTGTCCTCGTCACAGGGTGAAGCGGCAGTGACATTGTAATTGCCTTGGGCCAGGTCGCAGAACAAGGGGTCCTCCATGATGTTGCCGTTGGTTCCGGTGGGATCGACCATGCCGGAATAGTCGGCAGCGGCGTTGCCGAACACGTCGTTGCAACTGAAAACCGTAGGTTCTCCAGAAGCAGCAACGCCATTGGCAAAGCCTGCTCCACCGGTGTTGAAGGCAATGATGTTGTTGCTGATATCCGGCATATTTCCTTGGACATACAAGCCTGCACCACCACTGGAGGTGGCGTCATTCTCGGCAATGGTATTGCTGGAAACTGATCCGGCAGTGGTGTTCTGGTAGTAGATGGCCCCACCAAAGAACTGACCGGAGTTACCGGAAAAGACCGAATGGCTCACGTCAGCCTGGTTGCAGGCGCTGAAGACGGCTCCACCTCCGGCGTGGGAACTATTATCGGCCACTGTCACACTGTCCAGGTTCACAATGGCCCCGGTGGCGAAAATACCGCCACCATTCATGAAGGTGCTGGCTGGCAATTCGCCATTGCCCGAGATCTGGGTTCCGGTCAGGTTCAAAACACCGCCAGCTTGGTATAAGCCACCACCGCTGATAATAGCGTCATTGTTGTTCACAGCACCATCGACCATGGTCAGGACGCAGTCGTCACTGGAATAAATTCCGCCGCCACTTTCGCAATCGGTATGGCCGGTGACGGTGCAATTGGTCATGCTTACAGTGGAATTCACTATATGCACACCACCACCGAGTGGGGCGTTGGACAGGTTGTTGGTCAGGATCGTATTGTCCTCAATCACGCAATCAATCAGGGTGGGAGTGCTGTTGTTGATGAAAATTCCAGCACCATAAATACCGGTGTTCCCGTACACATGCACGTTTTCCAGCACGGCGTGGGAAGAATTCAACATGATGCCACCGCCGAGTCCCAACTGGGAATCGGAACCAACCGAGTTATCGGTCACATCAATGTTGCGAAGTGTGGGTGAAGCGTTTTGCATTTGAACGCCACCACCGTATCGTCCGCTATAGGGGATGCCTGAGAAATCCAATCCTCCACCACCCTGGACCCGGAATCCATCGACCACGGTGGTATTTTCAACCGTTCCGGTGAATTTGAGCACTGCGTTGGCGAGCGTTCCCTGAATAATAGTTGGATTGCCAATGGGGTCACGGCTGGTGTAGTCGGAGCTGTAGCCACCCAGAATTTCATATTCTTTGCCCACCACGGTCAGGGGACCAGTGATGGAAATGCCACCCTCAACAGCGATGACATCACCATCGGCAGCGGAATTCATGGCGTCGAACATGGTAGGGAATTCAGCAGGATAACGGTGCTCATTGTCTCCAAGGGCTCTCAACATGTTGACCCGACCTGAACCGAGAAGGCCCTCGTAGGCCGGGTTCAAGTGGTCAATGTTGTCGGCACTGGTGAGCAAAAGCTGGGTGATCTGCTGGTAGGTCATGCCGGGGTTTGCAGACCACAACAGGGCTGCAGCGCCACAGGTAATGGGTGAAGAGAAACTGGTACCATTCACCGAAGCATAGGTGTGGCTCTGATCGAAGCGGTTGTAGGCGGTGGTGTATATGCCTACGCCAGGAGCAGAAACTTCCACCCACCAACCGTAGCTGGAGAATGAGGATTTGAGATCGTTGGAGTTGGTGGCGGCCACGGAAATGACGCCCTGGCGGGTGCTCAGGTAGGAAGCAACGGTATCGTTATCGTTTCCGGCAGCAGTGACAATAAGCAAGCCTGCGTTTTGAGCTGAGGTTACGGCCATGCTCAGAAAGCTGCTGGAACCCCAGCTGGCGTTGATGATCTTGGCACCGTTGTTGGTGGCATAAAGAATCCCCTGGGAGGCAAAGTCCATGCGAACAACACCACCGGTTTCACCGTTGGGCAACCAGCCCACTCGCAGGGCCATAATCTTGCAACCATGGGCGGTTCCGGCGATGCCGATGCCATTGTTGGTGATGGCGGCCACACAACCGGAGCAGCTGGTGCCGTGGCTTTCGTAATCCATGGGATCGTTGTCCTGGTCTTCAACATCTTCATCAGGCCATCCTGCGCTGGGGGGCAAGTCCACAAAATCCCAGCCGCGGTAATCATCGATTTTTCCATTACCGTCATCGTCGATACCCTCGGTTCCATAATATTCAACCCAGTTGGTCCAGATGGCGCCGTTGACTTTATCGGCGTGGGAGCCACCGAGATCGGGATGGTGCCAGTCGACACCCGAATCAATGACGGCCACGATGACGCTGGAATCGGGTGCCAGTCGACACCCGAATCAATGACGGCCACGATGACGCTGGAATCGCCAAGGGCCTGGTTCCAGGCGCCAACGGCGTGAATATCAGGTCCGCCAACGCTCATGTTGCGCAGATAGTACTGGCTCTGGGAAATATCGTTGGGCAGATAGGCATCATAAATTTTACAGATATCCACAAGCCGCACTTCTTCCACTTCCGGAAGGGCGGCGTAAGCGGCCTGCACAGCTTTCAATCCCATGGCTTCGGGAAAGTCCACGGCCCAGGTGCGGTCCAGCACATCGGCATCGGCCTTGGATTTAAGATTATTGGTCATACCTTTGTACAATTGCTCCATCCTGTTGACGGAAAAGCGTTCACTCAGGGCGTCGAGGCTGGGCACGCCAACCCGGACGGAGCCATCGGCCTTGTCGAGAGCCATATTGGTCCCGGATTTGACCGTAATAACAACCCGATCCTGGACCTGGCCCACCACCGAGGAGTTTTCGTAGGGTTGGGCGCTGGCAATGCAAGCACAAAGCATCGCAGCCAACAGGGCGATAAAGGCAAACTTCTTCATGAGTTATCCTCTCAAGGGATGAACGCGAGCCCGGGATGGAGCGATTCCGGGACAGGGCGATACCAAAACGTTCCGAATAGATCCGAACGATTCCGGTCAATCTGGGGAAATACAGTTAGCTCTTGTTTCAAAATGAATTATAAAGGAAATTGGAGTTTCCTTCAATATGGTTGGTTTTTTGACAGAATCTGTTAAGAATAACCATTCTTCATGGATTTTTTAAGGGGTTGCAAGAGTTGAAGATAAAGCAAATATTGTTCATTGAACCCTATGATGGGGGCAGTCATCGGGCCTTCCGTGAAGGTTGGATCGAGCGTTCCCGGCACCAGTTCAAATCCTTCACTCTGCCTGCCCGCTTCTGGAAATGGCGCATGCGCGGGGCGGCGGTTTGGTTTGCCGACTTGCTCAATGAGCAGACAGCTGAACCGGTTGATTTGATTTTTGCTACTGGTTTCTTGAATGTTGCTGATCTGCGAGGGATGTTGAAGCCACCTTTGGACAGGGTGCCCATCCTCCTGTATATGCATGAAAACCAAATGACATATCCTCTTTCTCCGGATGAAGAATTCGATTTCCACTTCGGGTTCACCAACATCATCAGCTGCCTGGCTGCCGACCGGGTGGTTTTCAACAGCGAATTTCATCGTCAGCTGTTCCTGGACAATCTTTCCACCTATCTGGGGAAGATGCCCGAAGGTGTTCCTCGCCGAGTGCCTGCCCGTCTGGCTGCCAACAGCGAAGTTTTGGGGGTGGGTTTGGAACGGGAGCCTCTTGCAGCCGACCATTTTCCTCAATACAGAGGGGGTGCTTGTGATCCGGATATCGGACCGGCCTGGCCGCGTGGGAGGCGTCCCTTGGTGATTTGGAATCATCGGTGGGAGTTCGACAAGCGGCCCGGAATGTTCAGCCGGGCCGTGCTGCGGCTGATGCAAGCTGGCCTCGATTTCGATGTGGCCCTGTTGGGTGAGTCCAAATCCCACGAAGAAGTATTCCAGCCTTTGGCTGATCAGTTGGGTGATCGCTGTGTTGCTTTTGGCTATTTGCCCAGCCGGCAGCAGTACGATCAACTCCTGGAACGGGCCGACATTGTGGTCAGTTGTGCCAATCAGGAGTATTTTGGCATCTCAGTGGCCGAGGCGGTTCAGGCCGGGTGTTATCCGGTGCTGCCTCGGGAGCAGGTTTATCCGACCATGTACGGCACAAGCTGCAAGGGGCGTCATTTTTATGATACGGAAGACGAATTGGTGGAGCTTTTGAGTGATTTGATGACCGGTAATTCCTGTGGTCACGTCTGTTCCCTGGACCGGGATGTTGATCAATATTGCTGGGAACGGTTGAAGCATCCTTTTGACGATTTGGTGGATCGGGTGGTTGCCGGTGCTTCCTGCGAGGGTCAACAATGAAAAAATTCAAAACTCCGGGAGCCTGGCTCATCGATATTGAAGGTGTGCTGGTGAAGGATAAAAGTTATCAGCCGGTGGCCGGTTCGGTGGCCTGGATGCAGGATATTCAACACAGTGGTGTACCCTATTGCCTGGTCAGCAACAACACCACACATCGCCCTGAAGATTTGCTCGATCGTCTCGCCAGCCTGGGTTTTCCAGTGACGGAAGATGGCCTGGTGGGAGCCTTGCAACTGGGTGTTCGCTGGCTGAAAGAACGTGGTCGTCGTACCATATTGTGGCTGGGAGCGCCCGGCATGGCTGGATTCTGGCAAGACGCAGGGTTTGAACTGGTGGCTTCGGGACCCTGCGATGCCGTAGTCCTGGGTGCCAATTCAGAACTATCCATTTCTGATTTGGATGCCGCCCTGCCAGCTTTGCAGGACTTTGGCGCCGACTTGGTCTGCCTGCATCGAAACAGCTTTTTTCTGGATGCCGAAAGCAACCGTCGGCTTGGTCCCGGCGCCTGGGCAGCTGCTCTTGAATTGGTAATCGGAGACGGAAAAGTGGTGACAATGGGGAAGCCTGAGGAGAGAATCTATAATGAGGCTCTTAAAAGGGTTGGCGTGAGGCCCGATGAAGCCCTATTTATTTCGGATGATCCGGTGGCCGATCTGGTGAAGGCCAAAGAGCTGGGCATGACTACCGTTTTCACGCTTTCGGGAAAATACACGGACCACGAAATTCTTGGCCGCATGGAACAAAACCATTGGCCTGATATCATAGTGACGGCCGCCGCCGATTTGTCGGCTGCGGATACCAAACAGGGAAACTGAGGGTTCATTTTGAGTGCAGATGGCAACAACAGCAGGCGGGGCAGGTCCTCAGGTAAATCAACCGGGAGATCAGCTGGCAAATCATCCGGCAGATCATCCGGCAATTCGCCCCGCAAATCGTCCGGCAAATCGTCCGGTGGTCGATCAGGACGCAATCCCAGCAACCGTTCCCGTTCCGGGGGTTCAGCTCAACGATCTTCGGGTCGTGCACCTCAGCAACGGCAGAGTAGGCCGCAGCCAACGAGAGGGACTTCGGGGCAGGCTAGCGGGATTCAGCCCGGCAATATATCCGGCAATATATCCGGCAATATATCCGGCAATCAAGCAGACACTCAAGCCAGCCAGCAAATCACCCAAAGGAAGGTCCAGCTTTCACGCCAGACCCAAAACCTGACTCTCTCCGCCTGGGATTTGGCTCGCACCCGCAAACAGCAGCCAGACTCAGTCCGTGGTCAGGTGATGACCCTACGGGCTCATCAGCGACTTGTATCATCTTTTGAGAGTGAACGGGAGATCCCTGAAAATGATCGCAGTTTTCTGCAGGTCAAAGAAGGGGCTAATGCCTCAGTGCTTTTGATTCATGGTGTATCGACCAGTCCGGGAAGTCTGCGCGAGTTGGCCATTCGACTCCACGAGGCAGACCTCAATGTATATGTCCTGCGCCTGCCTGATTATGGAACACCCGATCACACCATCAGCGAGGTTACCTGGGAAGCGGCTTTGCAACAGGGACGTCAGTGTTTCCGATTGCTGGCTCGCGGGGGTGGAGCTGTGCACGTGGTGGGCATGGGCTTTGGTGCCACACTTGCCCTTCATTTGGCCTTGGCCGAAAGTGTCTCTTCATTGGTTCTGCTCTCACCGGCCATTATGCCGAGAGAGAGTATTTGGCAAAGAATGCTGGTTCGCTTGAAGCTGCATCGATTGGGCTTTGTTCACAACATGCTGGGCTGGAATGCCGACCTGATGGAGGGTATGGACATCGCTCGCAGCAAGCTGGGCAAAATCAAAGTGCCCATTTATGCAGCCCAATGTGAGGATGACGACCGTGCTTCCCCTGCCTCCTTGCGCATTCTGCAGCGCAAGTCGCACAACAAGGCGTCCCGGTTCCGGGTCTTTGCCGATGGCGGTCATGCTATTTTGGCCAACCACGGTGACAAGGGGCTTTATGGGGATATCATCAAGTTCTGTGGTGGCCGTGTAAGCTGATCAACCGGTATAGGTCCGTCTGGCTGAGTTTTGCACCCATGCCCAGCCTGCTGACAGCCATGGTGGACAAAACCTGGATGTAGAGCTCAAAATTTTCAGACAATTTGCGCCAAACATCAATCATTCCAGAATTGACCACATTCCTGTTTTCCAGGAGATTGACCGCCAACTCATAGCAGTGCTTTCCCACACCAAAGTCGCGCCGTTGAATTTCCCGGTGGTCCATGCCAAACAAATCCATCCGCTTGCGCAGATGGTCTCCCCGGTTAAACAGCCCCAGCATGATGAGCCGGTGATCGGCGTTGATTCTGTAAAACTCAGCCTGACTGCGTCGCGGAAGGTTTTTGGCGGGTGGAGCCAGAAGAGGGAACGCACCAAAATGGATATGGGGAGAATGTTGCCCGCCCAGAAATGCCGTCAACAAATCAGCGAGGTAAATATTCACGTCCTCATCGGGACCGGCAAGGTTGGTGGGGAATGACGATTGCCGCCGGGCTTCGAGGAGTTGTTCCAGCAGGAAAAAACGCAGGGGACGCGGCCCGCTCCAGTCGGGGAAAAGGCTGCGATATTGGGGTGAGGCTTTTTGTTGAAGTGCGTTAGGCATGGTTTTGACCCTCCGTGGTTCGCAAATCCTGCTCGGACTTTGCAGATAATGTGCCACGGAAAATATGATGGAAAAATACTAACTACTTGTAAATGAACAAGTTAAAAATCTCCTGGAGTTACTTGCCAGGAAAAAAACCATAATTTTGGACATTTTTGGACCACCAGTTGGAAAAAAAACCGGGACTGGGCGCAGATTTTTGCTTTGGTCGCTCTGTTTGCTGTCGATAAAAAAACCAGAAATTGAATCTCTGCCCGTTCTTGGCCTCATGGCCGGGAAAAGTGGCCCCCGACTGCGAAAGGATCCGCTGATGAGCGACCAGGAACGTTTTGATTGGGATGACGACATGGATTTTGAAAGTCTGGCTGACGAACATTCCCTGCAGGATGAGCCTCTTGAAGATCTTTCGGATTTTAAGGAAAATGCTGATTCGGCCCCTCCCGAGATCAATGTGACCGACGGCGATGAAAAGGGATCCCCGGGAAGGTTTTCAAATCCCTCCCATGGAAATAAATTGGGTATCTCCGGCGGTGGCCTGGGTACCATGTTTGTGGTTTCAGTGTTGGTGGCCGGACTGGGTTTGGCTGGAGGAGTGATCTTTGTGGCCGGGGTGGACCCGTTGTCACTGTGGAACCCTGCTGGGCTGACTCAAGTGGACCAATGGTTCAATTTCCAAACCTATCCCCTGAATCTTCTGTACATTCTTGTGGGCGGAATCCTGTCCCTGGGAGTATTGGGCAGCTGGGCAGTTGCCCGCGCGGTTCGTAATGCTGAATCCCGGCATCAAATGGCCATCCAGTTGCTGGATCAACTGGCTGCCTTGCGTTTGGATCAGGAAGAAGCCTGGCAGAATACCGATTTCAAATCTCATCCACAGGTGGCGGCGTTTGTTGCCGAAACCCTGGGGTCCTGGCGATTGCTGATGGCCCGGCAAAAGAATAGCCTCAGCCTGGAAGGTGATTTGAACCGGCTTCAGAAGGCTATTGAGTCGAAATCCCGCAATGATCTGGTGGGGCAATACGACAACCAATTTGTGGGCAATATGGCCGATGCGGTGGTCCAGCTCTTCGATGAAGGCGAATCCGCTCGCAACGAATCCAAAAGCACCCGGGAAAAAGACGAGTACGAATCCGGAGAAATCCTGGGCATTGTTCAGGATGCCCGCAGTTGGAACCAAAGCACCCGGGAAAAGATGAGCCAGCAAGGGGTGGCGGTGGAAAAACTGTCCTCTCAACTTACGGAACTTGGCAGTCTGGTCAGCCAGTTGACCGATGATACGGATCAACAACAGGTCTCCGAAGCTGTGGCCGATATCACCCGGGAAGTTGAAGCCTGGAGTGAGGGTTCCGGTGCCGGGGATCATATGGGCAAGATGAACAATCTTGTGGATCGCGGCAGCAAGCTGGCCTTCCAGATGGCCATGGAAGTGGCTCGTTTGGGCACTCGAGGCGAACGTTTGTTGCCCATGACCCAGTCACTTGAAGAGCTGAGCAATGAAATTCGCCAGGTTACCACGGACATGGGCGAAAGCGGAAACGAGCCTTATGAACGCATTCAAACCAGCTTGAAAAAGGTTCAAACGCAATTGAACAAGGGTCTCGGCAAAGCAGCCGGCAAAATGACTGATGTGGTGGATACACTCATCCCTTCGGTGAATCAGACATCCGGCAATTTGATTGAAGTTGCCCAGAGTTTCTTTCAGCAGGGTGACCGCCTGACCCGACTGGGCGAAAGCCTTTCCAGTTTCACTGGCGTCCCGTTCAATGCTGAAGATATCTCCGCGGGGAATCCTGACAATCCACCTGAGGGTGGCATGAACCTCACCCAACATGATCCTTTTGCCGCCACCTCTCCCATTTCCGAACCCATGACGGATGTGGATCCTTTCAGCCAGTCAGACAATTTGTTGGCTGGAACCGGTAGCGAACCTAAAGATTCTGGTTTCCAGACCACGGTAACACCGGGACAGGAAGAAGCTTATCCGGAATCTGAAGAGGTGCTTCCCTCGGCTGAAGAAAAGGTGTACGATATGGGCGAGCTTGGGGCCCTTCCCTTGGGTGAACCCGAGGCGACCGATCCTGAAGTCGAAGCCCAGGTCGAAACCGAAAGAGTTTACGATCTGGCCGAATTTGGGGCTGTCAGTTTGACCTAGCGGGTATTAAGCGGCCCGCGGCATGACCCGGGAGCAGAATTGAATTACCTGCCATCGTCTGAAACGCAACCTGCCCAATTGGCCCGAATGTTGGCGGAGCTGGAATCCCGGCTCCGCCTTTTTCCATCTGATTCCCATGCCGATGTCGCCTCCTGGTCTGTTTTGTTCCAGCTTGGGGTTCAAGCTGATCTGCTGGGGGGAGTGGCTGGAGAACTCGACGAAAAGGGGTTGATTGAATTCACCGATTCTTTGGCCTCCCTGGTTTTTCTGGGTCAGGAGGAACCCCAACGAATCCCTGTCAGCTGGCAAGGGGGATTCAATCTGCTGGCAACTTTCCTGGAAGATATGGCAGCTGGGCTGGATTCCGGAGATTCCCTGGAACAGTGGTTGAATGATGCCCGATGGCAGCGTCTGACCAGCTGGTTTGAAAATTTTGAGACACCAAACATGGTTTTCAATGAGCTGCAGGAGATGCTGCTGCAATGGCAGAATTTATGGTGTGACAAAACCCTGGACCCGGCTCAGGAAATTGAATTGAAAAATAATTGGGTCAGTTTGCGTCAATTTGGTGATGCTCTTTTCAGCCCTTCAGTTCATGAATCCGGCTCCAGCCTTTTGCCGTGGAAGGATTTTGATCCCGGAACTTGATTGCGGAACTAATTGCGGAATTAATTGCGGAATGCAATGCCTTGAAGATTCTTGATGTATCCTGCACCATCTCCAATGGCTGAAAACGGCCTGATATTACCTTCTGATTTCCCGTAAACCCTTCAAACAAGGAAAAAACTGCCGATTGGACCATGTCTGGTGTATGGGCATGGGAGTTGCTTTGTTTTGCTCATTCGTGTGATGTGGCACGCATCGCAAATATGAATCTGAGAGGAGAAACCCCCATGCCGAACTACAGCGATTCGTCCAAGGTCTATATAGGGGGGGCCGATTTTTCAGGGCAGGTCATGACTTCAGTGGAAGCGGCCGAGTACCTGAAAATGCATGTAAAAACTGTTTGCCGCCTTGCCAAGGAGGGTAAGATTCCGGCGAAAAAGGTAGGAAGTGAGTGGAGATTTATGCGTTCGGTGTTAGACAAATGGTTGTCTGAAGCCCTTGTGTAATCTCCATAAAATCCTGAGCACGACGAACACCAGGGCAACCGTCGGTTGTCCTGGTGTTTGCAAAGGTGATTAATATGGCCATCCGATTCCAGTCTCTAAATCTCAAGGACCCAGCTTTGTTTGGTGTTTCTCTGGCGGGTTCCGTCAGCAGGTCGGACAAAACTGCCTTGCAGGAGTTGGCGCAACAGGCCATGTCACGGGAAAAGGTCCAGTTGGTTCTGGATCTGAGTCAATTGACCAGCCTCGGTGGCAGCGGTGCCCGGGTGTTGGCTGATTTTCAACAGCAGTTGATGGACGTGGGGGGAGAAGCGGTCTTTTCCGGGGTGGGCCCGGTGGTTCGTCGTTTCCTGGATGGGAAATTTGATGACTTGCCTTTGCGCTACTTCCTGAATGTTGATGACGCAGTGAGGGACTTCCACAACGAGAACTACACCGCTCCTGATCATTCGGCCCTGATGCCAACAGATTTGGCCCTAACCAAACCCGCGGCAACCGTGGACAGGGATATTTCCCAAGCCAGCGAAGAAGAAGATGTCGGGGCCATGAGTTTCCTGGATGATGAAGAAGGCGAGGCCGACAGCGGGTTGGACAACCTGCTGGAGGAATTCACCGGCAAGGAGG
>JAUUYW010000264.1 GCA_030590265.1 Candidatus Krumholzibacteriia bacterium | reverse complement strand
CTGTAGGATCCAGGTTGTAACCAAGCTTGAGGGCTTTTTGATTCATGAGTTCCTTGTTGATCAAAACATCCATGAATGCGAGTTTGCCGACTTCAGCGCCCATGTCCAAGGGGACACCGTCCTGCGTGGGAAGCTCTTCGGCCGTCATTTTTGACAGACGTTCTTCGTAATATTTGGCGGTGATCTCACCATTGCCCACTTTGGCCAAAACCGCAGAATTATCCTCGTACTTGGAAAAATCATTGTCGGCCTTGTCGCCGCCACAACCAGTGGCCAGAAGGGACACCAGAATGGCACCCAACAGAATCAGGGTTGTGGAAATGGTGGGACGACTTCTGAAGGAAGTCCGATTGGTAGCGAGGCTCGAAAACATGATCACTCCTTGTTTTTATCCAAATTGGGGTTTTCTCTTCTATTCCGGATTTCTGCCAGACGTTCAAGCATGACAGTAGCCAAGACCAGGAAGTCTTCCCTGGCCGCAGGCACTTTCATGATGAATTGGTCGACAGCCTTGAACTGCAGCCCTTTGGGCCCAGTGGCCATCAAGCCTTGAATAATAATGGGTTCAGGCTCCTGTCCGCCAGCGAAAAAGAAATCCAGTCCTTGTCGGTGTCCGATGATTTCTTCGATTCCCAGGCTTCCGGCCATGATTCTCAGACGTTGAAGGGCCACCAGATTGTCCACAGCCTTGGGCAAAGGTCCGTAGCGGTCCTTGAACTCATCTTTCAGCCGCATGCAGGCTTCCGGGTTGCGAATCCGGGCCAGCCGGCGGTACAAATCCATCTTTTGCTGGGGATCGCCCACGTAATCGTCGGGCAAGTAGGCCGAGAGCCTTAGCTCGACTTTCACATCAAGCGGTGCTACACCGCCGCCGCCCTGAAGTTCCGCCACCGTTTCTTCCAAAAGCCGACAGTACAAATCGAAGCCAATGGCCTCCATATGCCCATGCTGTTGCTCTCCCAGAAGGTTGCCCGCGCCCCTAATTTCCAGATCGCGCATGGCGATGTGATAACCCGAGCCCAGGGCCTGGAATTCTTCCAGGGCGGCCAGACGTCGACGGGCTTCAATGGTCAGGCGCTCACCCGGCGGCGTCATCAGATAGGCAAAGGCCCGTTGATTGCTGCGCCCCACCCGTCCGCGCAATTGATAGAGCTGGGCCAGACCGAAACGATCAGCCCGATCAATGATGATCGTATTGACCCGTGGCATATCCAGACCTGACTCGATGATGGTTGTGGTCACCAGCACATCATATTGCTGATCCAGAAACTCGGTCATGATCTGTTCCAGGCGCTCTTCGTGCATTTGCCCGTGAGCCCAGGCCACTCGCACATTGGGCAATAGCTTTTTGATGAGTTGGGCCGTGCCTTCGATGGTCTGCACTCGATTGTGGACATAAAAAACCTGCCCGCCACGGTGCAATTCGCGCAATATTGCCTCCACCAGAGTTTGATTGCTGAAGGCGCACAATTCCGTATGGATGGGCAAACGATCCCGCGGCGGAGTGTTGATCAGACTCATGTCCCGAGCACCCATCAAAGCCAGATATAGAGTTCGCGGGATGGGTGTGGCGCTGAGGGTCATCACATCCACGACCCGTTTCAGCTCCTTGATGCGCTCCTTGTGACGCACGCCAAACCGTTGCTCTTCATCGATGACCAGCAACCCCAGATCCTTGGCTTTCACATCGCGCGAGAGCAACCGATGGGTTCCGATCAGCACATCCACCTTGCCTTCGGAGAAGGATTTGAGAATCTGTTTTTGCTCCTGGGGTGACTTGAAGCGGCTGAGGGTTTCCACCCGCACCGGAAAATCCCGAAAGCGTTCGTTGAAGGTTTCACCGTGCTGGTGAGTCAGCAGAGTTGTCGGACAGAGAATGACCACTTGTTTGCCGGAAGTGGCCGCCTTGAAGGCCGCGCGCAGGGCCACCTCTGTTTTGCCGAATCCCACATCGCCACACACCAGACGGTCCATGGGTTTTGGGTTTTCCATGTCGTGTTTTGTATCGGCAATGGCTGTCAGTTGGTCTGGAGTTTCATCGAATAGAAAAGAATCCTCCAGGGCCTTTTGCAAGGGGTTGTCGGCGGGAAAGGCAAATCCCGGACGAGCCTCGCGGGTGGCGTACAATTCAATCAGCTCTGCGGCCATGGCCTTGATGGCTTTGGCTGCCTTGCCTTTGACTTTCAGCCAACTGCCTGAACCCAGTCTGGCCAAAGAAGGGTTGGCACCCTGGTCGCTGCTGTAACGTTCCACCTGGTCAATGTTTTCAACCGGAACATACACCTTGCCGCCTTGAGCATACTCCACCAGAAGACACTCGCGGCTCAGCCCTTCCACAGTGATCACTCGCAAGCCCTTGTAATGCCCAACACCATATTCCAGGTGCACCACAAACTCGCCCGGTTGCAGGGAAGCCCGCTCCTTGACCAAGCCACTGCTGCGTTTGCGCACCCTGCCGGGTCGTCGATAGCGTTCAAAAAATTCGTGATCGGTGAGCACTGCCAGGTTTGCTGCAGGCCAATTGAAACCAGCCGACAACGGTGCCACCTGGGGAAAGGTCTGGCAGGCATCACCTTCGGTGTCTTCGAGCAGTTCCAGCAGACGACTGCTTTGGCCCTGGTTGTCGCACAACAACAGCACCGTCTGACTTTCCTGCTCCCGCTGAAGGAGGTCTTCCTTCAGCTTGTTGACGTCGCCCCCGCGCAAATGCTGATTGCTGGTTTCCAAAGTCAGATTGCCTGACGGGACCCAATCCAACCACCGGGAATCCGCGTCGCCCTTGATCCAGGATGAGCATAAAAAGACATGACTCATGCGCCCCAGACGCAGCTCCATGGCCGGAACAACCAATTCTTCGATTTCCGGCAAAATCGGCTCTCGTATCAGACGTCCCTGGCGCAATCGAGGCAGTTCACTGTCAAGGAGTTCGCTTTGGGTTTTCAGGCGGGCGGGGTCCATCCAGAAAACAGTTGTTCCATCCGGTAGGTAGTCTCCCACCGTGGCGCTGGCCCCGAGCCAGGGCAGGAAGCTGTCCAGGCCATCGTCCAGCAGACGATCTTCGAGACGGGCTTCCAGATCGTGGAGGAAATCATCATTCACATCCGGCCCATGAGCCTGCAGGGTCTCTTCCACCTGGGCCAGGCAGGAGAGCACCGCATCATCATCCAGCAACAAATGACTCACCGGTAGAATGATGGTTTCTTCACCCCTCACGGTTGTGCGCTGGGTGTCCACCTCAAACCAACGCACGGAAATGATTTCATCGTCAAAAAACTCAACGCGCACGGGTTCGTCACCGGGCATGAAAATATCGAAGACACCACCTCGGCGGGCAAAATCTCCAACTTTGGCCACCATGCCGGCAGGACGGTATCCCCGCTGAGCCAGAAGTTCACCCAACTCATCCAGATCGATGCGGTCGCCAACCTTGAGGGTCAGAACGGCCCGATCCAGAGTGCCGGGAGCCATCACTTTTTGGCGGGCGCCATAAACAGAAGTAATTGCCAAAGGTGGCTGATCCGAACGCAGACGATGCAGCCCTTCCAGGAAATCACCAACCAGGCCCGGTTCGGGAGAATTTCGATCGAAGGCCAGAACTTCCTGCTGAGGCAAAAGCACCACTTGGGCCGGACCCAGCCAAACTTCCAGGTCGATGGCCAGCTGCTCGGCCGACTCCCGATCGGGGGTCACCAACAAGGCGTTGCGTTTGTGCCGACGACGCCAGGCAGCCAAGAAGGCTGCCGTCGCACCACCATTCAAACCGGACAATAAAAAAGGACCATCCCCTTTTGCCGGATGACCCAACAGGGCAGACTCCACCGCGGCCACAGCCTCAAAGAGGCCCTCGCCGGATTGATTGTTTTCAAAGGCACGATGCAGCAACCCGTTTTGGTTGCCGGGCTCGTCAGTGGTCTGACTCATGTTCTTTCAGGCTATCAGCTATAGTTGGGTGGATCCGAAACTGCTCACAATCTCCCTTTGCGGCTCTGCAAGGGCCGATTGTCCATGAAGGCAGAAACCATGTCAATGGCGCAGTAGGGGTTGTGAGAATCGGTTTATTGGACGATTGACTCAAGAATCGCATTTTCGTAGCCCTTACACAGCGACTCATTTTAAAGCCAAAGTATCGTCAAATTACTTTAAGGGGGCTAGTAAAATAGTCCTTTAGTTGCCCCTACAACCATTTCAGGAAGCTGAATCCAGCATTCAGCAGCTGAAAATGGTTGCGGGGGCAACGTTTTTTGAAAGAACATGGTCGATTGACTCTCAACTCCCCTTCGAGTAAAATAAAATCACCATTTGGTCAAAAATGGGGGAATCTATGCGGTTGAATTTGTTTTCTACTCGTAGGGGGAATGTCATGCGACCAATCATCAGACTGATTCCGGGTCTGCTTATACTCCTGACCTTGGCCGGAGCAGCCCTGGCCCAAACGACCACCCGGGTCTACTGGACCGAGTGGCGAAGCTACAATCCAGGCTCCAGCCGCATTGCCCGGGCGGACATCGACGGATCAAATCAAGAAACACTGCTCGATGGCTTCCATGCTGGCACCGGTCTCAAGGACCTGGCCCTGGACCCCGACAACGGCAAACTCTACTGGTCCAATCGCAGCGCCGGACTCATCGAACGTTCGAATCTGGACGGCACCCTACGTGAAACCGTGCTCACCGACGTGAATCCCATCGGCTTGGCCCTGGACCCTGACGCCGAGATGATCTACTGGGCCGATTACACCTACAGCAACCCTCGCATCCGGCGCGCCAACCTGGACGGCACCAGTGTCGAAGATCTGGTATCAGCCAGTTCGGGGTGCGTACTCGAAGGCATCGTGCTGGACCTCGGTGCCGGCCATGTCTACTGGGCCGAGCGCATGGACCAGCAAATCTGGCGGGCCAACCTGAACGGAAGTGGTGCCACACTGCTGCTCGAGTGCAACCAGGGTATCGGTCATCCCTGGGGATTGGCCCTGGCAGGTGGTCGCATCTACTGGGCAACTGACGAATCCATCATGTCGGCCACCATCGGTGGTGAAGACATTCAAACCCTGGTCACGGATTTGCCTGACTCCCCTCGGTCGATCGAGATGGACGGGGGGGCGAATCAACTCTACTGGGTGACCGGCAGCAACTACGCCAGCATGGTGCAACGCATCAACCTGGACGGGACAGGCTTGG
>JAUUYW010000147.1 GCA_030590265.1 Candidatus Krumholzibacteriia bacterium | reverse complement strand
GTTCCTGAACATCGGGCAATTGCAGAATGTGATCCGCGGAAAATAGCCGACAGTACTGGATAAGATCCTTCATCAAAGCATAGTTGGAAATTCGGTAGTCCTTGTGATAACCGAGTCCCGAGCGGGGATCCATGATGAATGAAAGCAACACCCATCCCTCAGGGTTGAGGATATCCTGGAGTGAGAGTTGACCACTGTCGCATTGGTCAACAGCCGACATCATGCCGTTTTCATCATACTTGCTGAACTTTTTGTCCCCCCCGTAGTAGTCGTAGATAACCCTGGCACAGCTGGGGACTATCTTGCTGGAACCCTCGAAATCGTGTTCCTTGGTAATGTCCAACCGCTCATTTTCGCTGGTATGGTGGTCGAACCAAAGACCACAACCAGGCGCATAAGGAACGTTGGCCAGAACATCATTGCTGGTGACTTCGATCAAACCATCCTGCAGATCCTTGGGGTGAATGAACTCGAAATCGTCGACAACTCCTATTTCCACCAGCAGAACTGCACAGGCCAGGCCATCAAAATCGGATCGGGTCAATAGACGCATGGGGTCTCCTTGGACAAGGGTTATGTCAAAGGTATCGGCCATTTGGGTTGGAACATGATGGAAAACTCAACACATCTTCCTGGAAAGAGATCTGGCGGAAGCTCATATCATTCTTGCCGCTGGGGCTTTGGGGATTTATTTTCGGGGCGGGATTTTCACTCTTGTCTTCGTTATGTGGATCGTGCAAATGATCCAGTAATTGAACCACGACCCTGCCGAAAGGACGGAAGTTGTCCAGCAAGAATGTGACCATCATTTTTGGGGGCAAAAGCCTCGCCTGCCGACCCGATACAAGTGTCGCCATCGCCCTTTGGGAAAACGGAATCCGTCATCTCTCCCATTCTCACAAGTATGGCAAACCACGTGGTTTAAGTTGCGCCCGGGGTCATTGCACCTCCTGTTTGATGCGGGTGGATGGGGTTCCCAACGTGCGCACCTGCCATACGCCGGTGCATGAAGGCATGATTGTGGATGTCCAGGATGCCGGAGCCTTCTATGGACCACCCATGCAGAAGGTGCTCTCCATTGGTGGTCATCTTTTTCCCGTTGGTTTCTATTACAAATGGTTCACCAAGCCAGAGGTGTTGAGTCGGTTCTTCTTGAATCTGATCCGACCAATGACCGGCGTGGGACGCCTTCCCGATGCATCGGTTGAAATTTCACCGGAATCCATGCCCTCCACCAACCTGGGCAACCTCGGCAACCTCATCATCGGAGCCGGTCCCAGCGGCCTGACTGCCGCCTTGAATCTGGCCTCCACTGGCCAGAGCCCGATCACCATCATTGATGACCACAAGTATCCTGGCGGCCAAAGGGCTGCTGCCCTGGACACTCTCGCCCAATCCAAAACCACCAAAATCGAACGGTTCGATTTGCTGGCATCTGCTCATAAACGGCTGAACGCCCTGCGGGAAAGCTTGAAGGAACACTCCGATATTCAGTTTCATCCCGAGAGGCGTGCCCTCGCCGGGTATCGTCCCAACGGTGTGGTTCTCGGTGACGAGAACAATCTTTTCACCGGCACCTTCGACAACCTAATCTGGGCGGCTGGTGCCCTGGATACTCTCGGACTCTTTCCCGGCAACGATACCCCAGGTGTATTTGGTCCCCGGGCCATATATCGCCTTTTGGAAAGGGACGGTCTCAAGGTCGAAGGCCAACGGGTGCTGGTCATCGGGGGTGGACTCGATTTGTGGCTCAGCGCCGCTCTGTTGGCGGCCCGTGGAGCAGCCATCAGCTTGGTAGTGACCGAACCGGGAGACAACTCTGAGGTCTCGGCCGCAGTGGATCTGGGATGGCAATTGACCACGGGTCTGCAGCTCTCGGAAATTCAGGAACAGAGCCGGGATTCGGTGGAAGCCACCTTTGTGCCCCGGGCCAGCACACCTGGCCCCGCCCACGCTCATTTGCGTCTCAAAGCCGACTTCGCCGTAATTTGTGGGCGTGGTAAGCCCGCCTACGACGTTCCCTATCAATTGGGTGCTGAGCTTTCAGCCCAACCCGATTTGGGTGGATATGCTCCCGTAGGCGCACAAGACGGCGTTTTCACCGGCCAACTGCCGGATGGACCCGGCTTTCAGGCACTTGGCGAAGCTGCAGGTGCCTTGCCTGGTTATCCATCATCCAGCCAAGAGAAGAAGGTCTCATCATGAGCCATTCCCCAATTTTCCTTTGCCGCTGTGAAGATGTCACCCTGGATGAATTCAGGCAGGCTTACCGCGAAGGTTTCACCGAGATGGAAAGCCTGAAGCGTTACACCGGCGTCGGCACCGGGTTTTGTCAGGGAAAAGGTTGCCTCAGCGAGTCGGCTTTTGAATTGGCTGACCTGCGTGGCATTCAGCCCGACAAGGTGCGGTTGACCAACATCCGGCCACCAGCTGAACCCATGACCTTTGCCCAACTGGCCAGCCTGGATGTGCCCACACCAAGTGAAACAGCCAACACACCTGCAAACACTCCGACAAACTCACCTGGCACTGAAAAGGACGAGTCATGATTCCGTTGTCCGAAGGACAGGTTCCCGTAAGCGCCGATGCCGTGATCATCGGTGGCGGCATCAACGGTCTGACCACCGCCCGCGAGCTGGCCAAGCTGGGAATGAAGAACATCGTTGTGTTGGAGAAGAACTACATCGGCAGCGGGTCCACCGGTCGTTGCGGTGGCGGCATCCGCCAGCAATGGACAACCAAAGAGAACATTCGCCTGGCTCAGGAAAGCGTGCGCATGTACGAGGAGATGAGCGCGGATCTGGGTTATCAGGTTTTCTTCCGCCAGGGTGGCTACCTCATGGTCACCGAGAATGAAGCCGATTTGCCCGCTTTGCGACAAGCAGTGGAATTGCAAAACCAATGCGATGTCCCCACCGAATTTCTGCAACCCCAAGAGTGTTTGCGGCTGGTGCCGGACCTGAATATAGCAAATTTGAAAGGCGCCTCCTTCTGCTCCAAGGATGGCACAGCCTATCCCTTTGCCGTGGTCTGGGGTTATGCCAAAGCCTGTCACAAAAAGGGAGTCAAAATCCACATCCGCACCACGGTGTCGGAAATTGAATCCGATGGCGGCCGCATCAAGGCCGTGGTTACAGATCGTGGCCGCATCGCCACACCCCTGGTGGTCAACTGCGCCGGCCCCTGGGCACGAGCCATGGCCGCCAAGGTCGGCGTCAGCCTGCCCAACCGGCAGGAGCGGCACGAAATCATGGTTTCCGAATCCTTGAAACCTTTCCTCGACCCCATGGTGATTTCCATTTCCAATGGAATCTATTTCAGCCAAAGCCTGCGTGGTGAGATTGTCGGCGGTATTGGCGACGCCAGTGAACCCCATTGGGAAAACCCCGATGACTTTGATACCACCAGCCAGCTCCGATTCGCGGTGCGCTTTGCCAAAGCCCTGACCGCCTATTACCCCCGCGCCGCGAATGTGCGCATGATGCGCCAATGGGCCGGCATGTACGACGTGACTCCGGACCATCGGCCCATCCTCGGCTCAGTGCCTGGCCTCGACGGCTATTATCACATTTGTGGGTTCAGTGGGCATGGGTTCATGCTCGGGCCCGTAACAGGTGTGCGCATGGCTCGTTTCATCACTACTGGACAACATGACGACATCATCACCAGCTTGTCCCTGGACAGGTTTGAAAAAGGTGAGATCCAGGCTGACGGGTTTGTTGTGGGCTAGATCAGCTCTTCCAAAGCTTCATCAAGATCATCAAGCTTGAATCTGAAGCCATTGATTTTTAAAACGTTAGGCACAACCCGCTGGCTTTGCAGCAGGGCTACCGATCGTTCCCCCATAACCATCCGCAAAACAAATCTGGGGACAGGGAATCTGGCGGGTTTGCCCAGTCTGCTGGCCAGGGCCTGAGTGAATTCATTCTGGGTTGGAGGGGTCGGGACCGAAACGTTGACCGGTCCGACACAGACTTCATTTTCCAGGGTGAACAAAATAATTTCCACCAGATCCCGGATATGAATCCAGGGAAAATACTGACGACCATGACCCAGTTTTCCCCCCAGGCTCCAATTGAATGGTTTGATCATTTTGGGCAGGGCCCCACCATCGGCTGCCAGAACAATCCCCAGGCGCAGCATCACCACGCGCACGTTCTCGCTCTCGGCCTGCTGGGCGGTGTGCTCCCATTCGCAGGCCAGGCGGGCCAGAAAACCTTCACCGGGCTGACTGACTTCGGACAGAGCGCCATTGCCGCCGTCACCGTAGAACCCTACCGCAGAGGCGTTGATAAAAGTCAGAGCATGGTCACAGTGCTCAACACTCTCCACCAAATTGAAGGTTGAGGACAACCTGCTGCGCCTGATTTTGCGTTTGCGACCACGGGTCCAAAACCCGTCAAAGACCGGTTCGCCGGCCAGATTGATCACCGCGTCACACTTTCTGGGAAGACTTTGCCAATCGCCGGGAATAACAGGATTTCCCTCAACAACCTCAACTGCCGGCGGCAGCAATTCCAGGGCTGCTGCACGGTCGCGGGTCAGACATATGACCTGGTCCCCACGCTCAACCAACCGATTGATCAGGTGACGACCCACCAATCCAGTACCACCAGCAACAAAAACACGCAAAATGGATCCCTCCAACAAGATGATCTGAGTTTGAATGAAGATCGATTGTAACGTGTCTGGAACCTGCTGTAAAGTGTGGCCCGGAATGCCGTCCGAATTTCCACCCGAAATGCAGGAAGACCAAGGTTGCCTCTTAGTTCAAAAGACATATTTTACTACAAATCGAAGCGGCTGGCCCAGCCAGCAAATTGAATGTCCTCTTGGAATACGGAGTCGTCATGGAATACCAGAATTTTGACGCAGAAATCGCTGATGGTTGCGCCAGAGTCAGCTTGACCGGGCCCGGTTCCCCTGACATGGGTCACCTGTGCGATGAATTCACCGACCTGATGCTGCGCCTTCAGGAAGATCGCGCCGTGCGCCTGGTGCTCATTGTCGACGGAGACCACTCTTTCGACTTCCACCACAACCTCAATGACCTGGCCGAAAACCACGGCAGAGACGAAGGTTTTGAGCTGCTCAGTGCCAACGATGAAATTGCGCGCCGGGTTGTGACCATCATAGCCGAATCCAGCAAACCGGTGGTGGCAGCCACCCGCGGTGACATCCGCAACATGGGCTTTGGCTTCTTCCTGGCTGCGGACATGCGGCTGGCCACCAGCGAGGCCACCTTCACCGCCCCGGATCTGGCGGGTGGTTTGTTGCCTGGTTGGGGATTGACCCATACCCTGCCGCGTCTGATCGGCTCCAGTCGCACTCTGGAATTTCTCTGGAGCGGGCGCTCCATGAACGCCGCCGAAGCCCAACACCTGGGCATCATCGATCGACTCATCGAACCCGAGCGCTGGGACGAAGAACTGGACGACTTGATTGCCCGCATGCGCAGTCTGCCCCAACCCGTGCTGCAGCTGACCAAACTTGGCGTGCAACAGGCAGCAACCCTGGATGCCACAACCATGCTTTCATTTGACTGGGAAGGCCAGCAACAGTGCTGGGCTTCGTTGGAAACAGGCGATGGGCTGAAGGCTATGGCCGAAGGCCGCACTCACAATTTCGATGCACCGACTATCAACGAGGAGGACTGACATGGGACAGACTATCATTGAAAAAATCATCAGCCGGCACTCCGATCATGATGTTCGACCCGGGGAAATTGCCGATGTGGAAATCGACGTACGAGTGGCTCGTGACTTTGGCGGTGCCAATGTCGTCAAAAATCTTCAGCAGGCCGGCCTGACGGTTGCGGACCCAGGCAAGACCCTTTTCACCTTTGATACAAACCCGGGCGGCAGCGATCAGGGTTACGCTGCGAACCAACAATTCTGCCGCGAATATGCCCGGGAGCACGGCATCGGCCTGCGTGACATCACCCAGGGTATTGGTACTCACATTGCCATCGAAGATGGTCTTGTGGGACCCGGCAGCACCTTCATCAGCACCGACAGCCACGCCAACATCATGGGCGCTGTGGGAGCTTTTGGCCAGGGCATGGGCGATCAGGACATCGCCGCGGCCTGGGCCAACGGCAGCATCTGGTTCAAGGTCCCTGCCACCATCAAACTCATTTTGAAAGGCACCCCTGGCCCCCTGGCTCGGGCCAAGGACATTGTTCTGGCCATGGCCGGCCAACTCGGTGCTGGAGGATTGCTGGGTTGTGCCGCGGAAATTTACGGCGACATCGTTGACGAAATGCCTTTGGCGGATCGGATCACCATCGCCAGCATGTGCACCGAGATGGGTGGCATCACCGCCCTGTTCACACCCAACGACGAAGTGATGCAGTTCTGCAATCGCAATAGTGGCAATTTTGAACCCATCGCTGCCGATGCCGATGCCGAATACAAAGACACTGTCGAAATCGATATCGATGGTCTTGAGCCCATGACTGCCCGTCCCGGTCATCCGGAAGATGTTGTTCCCGTTGCCGAAGTTGCCGGTCGTCGTGTTGACTCGGTTTTCATCGGCAGCTGCACTAACGGCCGTCTTGAGGATTTGCGCATGGCCGCAGATATCCTGCGCGGTAAAAAAGTTGCCGATTCCGTGATCCTGAAAATCGTGCCCTCCACTCGCTCGGTGTGGGAAGCTGCCCTTGCTGAAGGTCTTGTGAAGGATCTCATGGATGCGGGCGCGCTCATCGGAAACGCCGGTTGTGCCGGCTGTGCTGCGGGACAAATTGGTCAGAATGGCCCTGGTGAAGTCACCGTATCGACAGGCAACCGCAATTACGCAGGCAAGCAGGGCAAAGGTGAGGTTTACCTGGCCAGCCCGGCCACCGCTGCAGCCAGCGCCCTCAGTGGAGTCATTTCCCGGGAAGATGATATTCCGGCACCAAGAGCTGCGGCATCAGTGGAAACCGTGAGGCAAAATGCCGCTGCTGTGCAATCCGAAACCCCTGCCTCGACAAACAAGCCCACGGTCCTCAAGGGCCGGGTCTGGTTGGTGAACGAAGACAACATCGACACCGATATGATTTTCCACAATCGTCATCTGGCTGTGACCGAATTGACTGAAATGGGCCAGTACGCTTTCGGCAATTTGCCTGGCTGGGAAGATTTCCCCGGTAAGGTGCAGGAAGGTGACCTGGTCATCACTGGTCCCAACTTTGGTTGTGGCAGCAGTCGTCAACAAGCTGTTGACTGCTTCAGCACTCTGGGTGTCAAAGCCTTGATCGCGCCGAGTTATGGAGCCATCTACGAACGCAACGCCATCAATGCGGGCCTGCCTGTGGTGGTGGCCGACTTGCTGAACTCCGGTTTAAAGAACGGCACCATGGTGGAACTGGACCTGGAAACGGGAGATGTGACCTGGGATAGTGGCGCAGCCATGGCCCAGCCCTTCAGCAAAGTGCAAATGGATATCTATCAACGGGGTGGTTTGCTGGCTCGTTGAGGATCTTCCTGAAGAAAGAAAAACGGCCGTTCCATTTGGAGCGGCCGTTCTTTTTACTTTGAACCGGGATGGCTAACAAGCGATCGGAAATGGCGACTGTTGAGTTTATGCCGTTTTAATTCCTCGACCGATGTAAGCCGAAAGGTTGTCCACGGAATCCAGATTCTCGGGAATGAGGTCTTCATCGGCCACATCCAGACCAAAATCCTGCTCCAGAAAAGCCACCAGTTCCATCACACCCACTGAGTCAATGATACCGCCGTCGAGCAGGGACATGCTGTCACTCTCAAGGGGGCTTTCATCTCCGAAAAGAAAATTCTCTACGATATACTGCCTTACTTGATTTTTCACTTCCATGAAATCATCTCCATATTTAGGTTCAACTCAATGTTTCCTGGCGCCAGTCTATATCATTGGGCGACAGCACCGTTTTTGCGACCCGATCGGCAAAACCAGGTCCGAAATCATATTGCAACAGTCGGCCGGCCAAAACCCCCACGAACGCCATGTTGTCCCGAACACTGACCAGTTTTCCTGCACGCCATTTTCGCAACAGGGC
>JAUUYW010000424.1 GCA_030590265.1 Candidatus Krumholzibacteriia bacterium | reverse complement strand
TGCCATCCAGATGAGTGCTGCGCAGCTCTCCTGCCAGATCCAAATAAGCAGTGGAACCCAGGTCAAGGCGGAACCCTGCACCCAGGGTGTGGACCCGATATTGAATGGAATGGCCATTGTCCGCTTTCCAGCCGCTGAATCTATAGAGAAGGCTTCCGGAAAGAGGACCAAAATCCAGGGAATACATCATGCTCAGAGAGCCTTGCAGGTCATTATTAAACAGGCTCAACATGCGGTCATCTTCGGAATGTTGGATATAGACTGCTGCGGTGCCCAACCGATTTTTTTCTCCCAGCCCCAGGTGCACACCTACACCAGGCATACCGCCTTTGAGCCAGCTCGTCCGCCAATACCCATCCGGAATATTGAAATTCCCCGATTGAAGAACTACCTGGTCGGGATAATCCGTCAGGCTTCCGTACCACCGCATCACATTGGCATCGTCCTCAAAATAATCGCCATTACCCCCGAGACTGTTGATGCGACTGGTGGTAGCCAGGGCAGCGGAAGCCCCAAAAACCAGAAAAACAACCATCATTGCCGATGAAATCCCCAAATGTCTTTTGAAAAAAAATACCGTCATATCCAGGTCTCCTGTTGGAAGTTGTTGCGCTGAAAGCTAACATAGGTAAGATCATGAACCAATGAAATATGACATCAGCGAGACCGATACGGAGTTTCCATGAGCGGGACCAACAACCAGAAGCCAACCATCGAATACCCTTGCCAGTGGGGATTCAAGGTCATCGGCAACGATGAAGAAACCGTACGGGCGGCCATCAGCGAATGTCTTGAAGAATGCATTCGGGGATTTGCCGAAGACCAGGCTGAGGATCGGCCAGTGGAATTTGGTGACAGCCGCACCAGTGGCGGCGGTAAATACGTCAGCGTGGGTCTGACTGTGGAAGTGATGTCGGAAGTCGAGCGCAATGTCATTTTTCGCGCCTTGGCGGATCGGCCGGAAGTGAAAATGGTCCTTTGATCCGGTGCTGGCCAACCAGAAATGCAATCGTACCTACTCGGGCGGCGGTGGTTCAATGACCAGATCCGGCAATCCACTGAGGTCTGCATCCCATCCTTCGAGTTGATCCACTATCACCGTGTCGGGCTCTGCTTTGGATGGATCCCGGGGCACAAACCGGCAATATGTTCGGTACCGATTGATGATTTCCTCCACATAATCCACCGTTTCTATGCCGCCATAAAACCCGTGGCGGGTGTCCCGGTAGTGCCTGTTCTGCATCAACAATGGCAGGGTTCTGGAAAGGCCGTTTTCCCAGCTGTTGGGATCTCGAGCGAAGTCCATGGCCATGCGCCGGGCGTCGGTGACATGTCCGATGCCGGCGTGGTAGGTGGCCAGGGTGAAACGCCAGCGATCGAGGCTGTCGAGATAGGCAAAGCTGTTGTAGGTGGTGGCCATCAAACGCAGACCGGCGCGCAGGTTGGGGGCTGCGTGGAAAAGGCTGTCAGCCTGGGGGCCGGCAAAATCAGGCAGAACCTGCATGAGACCCCGGGCGTCGGCTTTGCTGCGGGCCCGCACATAAAAACGGGATTCCTGGTAGATGAGGGCCGAAACCATGCGCCAATCCAGGTCCAAGGGGTCGGCTTGGCGCTGGATCAAGGCATCGAAACCGGAGATGTGGCCGCTTATGTCGGGGCGGTGTTCCGGCTCTCTGAAAATCTGAATGGTTTTTTTATTCTCGAAATAACGATCGAAGATAATGCCGTAGGTTTGGCTGCGTCGTCTGTGGCCTGCCTCGTTGAATCGCAGATGTTTTTTGAGGAAGATATCCAACTGGCTTTTCAAATCCTGGGAATTCAAGCGTATTTGCCAACTGGTGGGAAACTCTTCACCAAGGAAGGGGCCCTGTTTCAACCCATCAATCGAGGCCATGCCGGCTTTGGCTGCCAAATCATCCACCACCACCGATTGCAAACGTCCTTCGGCCACCAGAGTCATCAATTCTTCGGCTTCCACTCCGGACGGGCCTTGGTTGAGGCGGAAAGAAACCTCACTTTGAAGGCGAATTTCCTGGAGCATCGGCAGGAATGGGCATCCCCAGG
Source organism: Candidatus Krumholzibacteriia bacterium (assembly GCA_030590265.1). Taxonomy (GTDB): domain Bacteria; phylum Krumholzibacteriota; class Krumholzibacteriia; order LZORAL124-64-63; family LZORAL124-64-63; genus LZORAL124-64-63. Next base: position 1,156 of record JAUUYW010000424.1, on the reverse strand, counting down.
GGATGGTCACCGAAAGCCCTGCCAGATCGGCCATTTCCGTCCCGCGTGGGGTGCTTTCCGGCAGCACAACAACTTTACGGGAATATCCGGTAGGGCGAGTGCTGAGGGCATATTGGCTCGAACCAACCGGGGCGGGCAGGCCGGAACAGATCACATCACCTTGGCCGGAGTTCAGCAGGGAAATCAGATCGTCGCCGGGTTGGGCAATGACCACTTCAACGGTCAGGCCATGGTCCCGCGCGAAGCGTTCCAGAAGTTCAAAGTCGAAACCAGCCTGGCCACCCTTATGAATGAAATAGGTGCGTGAATTGTAGAAGGTGATCATGCGCAGGACGCCGGATTTTTGGATTTGAGACCAGTTGCGTTCCAGCAGGGGATGGGGGAATGTTGGCTGGTTGCCAGACGATTCTCCTGGCATCGAGTGGTCGATTCGCTCTCCACAACCACCCATCAGCAATGCCCATAGCAACAGAACCGGAAGAATGAGCTTCCGGAAGTGAAGGTGGTGCTGGGAGATAAACAAAATATCCATGCTCACCATCCTATACGAGACGGGCCCTGCTGACAAGGGGGGCAATACTGGTTTTTTTTAGTGATTATTTGCTGAAAATTTGATATAATCATCCTCCACTATCAACCATTAGGCGGAATTTCAAGGAATTCTCGGAAACTCAAGCTCCTGCTGGTTTTTCAAGGATTTCGAGTCTTTCTTGCTCAGTGGTGTGGTCTGAACTGGTTTTCACGCTCAAAACCCCTGTTTTGTGCTCATTACTCGCCTCGTTCCTTGGGGGGACACGCCATGATTCGATCGCTATCGCTAGCCCTGACTCTGATGCTGCTTCTGGCCGGCTTTGCTCTGGCCGCTCCGTTGACCACCGGTGAGGACTTCCTTGCCAGCGTGGACTCCGACCTGGCAACAGGGATTCTTAGTCCCGAAGAAGCCCTCATGATCAAATTCCACTATGTTTTCGACAAAAGCCAGGTCCCGGCCCGGTATCAGGTGGAAGGTTTTTCACCCCTGAAGTGTTTTACCCCGGTGATTCAAGAATTCGAAGCAATGCGCAACAGCCTGTCCCGTGGGGCAGTGCAGGAAATTGAAGAATACCTTGCCGTGGAAGAAAATCGGGCGACCTACATCAGCCTTGGTGGTCACTTC
>JAUUYW010000393.1 GCA_030590265.1 Candidatus Krumholzibacteriia bacterium | reverse complement strand
GCACGCGCACACCCAGATGCAGGTCGTGGCTGATGGCCTGGAAATCCTCGGTGATCTGGTCGGTGAAAGCCATGATGTCGGTGATGTCGTCATACTCACCCGCAGCCAGTTTTTGACGAACATCGGTGACCATTTCCGTGGCCACATCGGGGAAGACATAGACCGTGTCCAAGGCTGCGGTCAGGCTGTCGATGATGGCCGCTCGACGGGTTTGGTCAAGGTCTGGGAAACGTGGCATTTGTTGGGCCACCGCGGGCACGGCAACCAACAGCACCAGAGTGATCAGAAGAAGGCGTTTCATTTTCAAAGCTCCTTGGCGGGGTCTAGGTTCAGGACCATGGTGAAAGTTTCTCGGTCGTAGGTATCATCGGGAAAGGGGTGCCGTTTGACGCGGCGAAAGCCGAGACGGCGATAGAGGCGCTCGGCAGATTCAAGCAAGGGACTGGTGCGTAGCCAGAGCTTGTCGGCCCCTGTTTTGCGGGCTCGCTCAATAGTGTACTCGGCGAGGCGCCAACCCAGACCACGGCGGCGGAAGGCCGGGTCCACAGCCATTTTGGCGAGTTCCAGAGATCCATCCGGATGTTGGATGAGTGCGCAAGTGCCGACCACGGTTTTGTCCACCAGGGCGAAGATCACCGCACCTCCTCGACGCACGATTTGTCCGTTGGGATCATCCAGAACCCGGCGGTCGCTGTCTTCCCGGCTAAACTGGCTATCCAGCCATCCTTCATTGAGACGGCGGAAATGCTTCTTGTAGGAAGAGCGATAATCGACAATTTGTACGGGATCTACGGTTGTCAGATCGAGACGGCGCCGAACCCGGGCGGCCATGGGATCATTGGAGAGAGCCGACTCAAGGCGACCCAGATCGCCAAGAAAGTCACTGCCGATTTCGGTCAGCAGTTCCTGGTTCGCCAAGCGGATTTCTTCCCAGACACTGTCAAGCCGATGGCAGAGATCACGACCGCTACCAGTTAGGGAGAGCAAGTGCCGTCGCGAATCGACCGGATCGGTGGAGTCGTCGACCAAACCTCTGCGAATCAGCAGTTTGGCGGTCTTGGAAACGGCTTGGTGGCTAAGGCCCAGCTCGCCCGCCAACGCCGTCGCCGTGGTCGATTCATGCTGCCGCATGGCCACCAACACCGGGAACCAACGGGCCTGGAAATCCAGGCCGAGCTCGCTATAGATGTCCGTGACATCCTTCATGAGCATGTCGGCCAAACGATGCAAGCGGGTGGCCAGGGCAAGCTCGCCCAGGCGGGTGATCAGATCCATAAAAACCTCCGGTGAGATGATTACGAAAAATTATACAACTGGTTGCGGATTTTTATAAAGATTTAATTCCAATGATCATTCAAACAATGGCGCAACTTCTGGACATTTTATTTGGTCTTCCCAGTGAGAACATTTGCCACCGTCTGGAAGGGGAGATCTATGCGTTCGAAAATAGCCGTCCATCCGTCCATCCACGTCATGCTGACCTTAATCTTTTTAATTTTGGTTTTTTATCAAGGATCCGCCCTGTCTGAAGACCTCAGTTCCAACATCATGAGACGGGTCAACGCCGCCAACCAATACCTGGATAAGGCCGAGGAACAGATCAAAGTGGGAAGCACTGATTTAGCGCCTGGCAACCTCAAGAGCGCCCGGCAGGAATATGACAACATCTTCAATTACTACAGTGGAAGTTTTGATCCAGACCACCCCACCCTGACCAGCCTCAAAGATCGAATGGATCGGCTTGAAGCCCAGCTATCGGCCCCGGCCCCAACCACCCAAGTGAAAGATGATTCCCAACCAACAGGGCAGGCTGAATTGTCTTCAAACATCCGCCGCCGGATCGATGCTGCCGACCGTCACCTGGATTGGGTCAACAAGGCGGCCGCCAAGGGATCTGACGACCCTGGTGAACTCAACGCAGCCAAGATGGAATACGATAATATTTTTGAATATTACAAGGGCAGCTTCGACCCCAACCATCCTGACCTGGTGGCCCTCAAAAACCGAATCGACGCAGCTGAAAAGGCCGCAAACCAAGGAGTTGCCAAAACCAACCAATCAGCTCCCCTTGAATCGAACCAGCGTACCGTTGATGACCTGCCTTCCCAGATGGGCGAAGACCTGATAGGAGTTGCCAACTCTCTTCGTTCCTTGGAAAATGCTCTCAAAACCGCCAACAGTTCCCACAATCCCGGTAGCTATGTCCAGGGTGTTAAGATGGATCTGGACATTGTCGAAAACAAATTTTCTACCTTCAATTCCACCTACCAAAGTCAGCTTCCCACTCAACATCAATCCTATATCCAGGTTCAATCCAGGGTGCAGAATGGTCGGGATGAATGGGCAAAACTGGACGGTCAGGCCCAAGCAGCCGTGAATACCCAGCAGACCGCCGCCAGCGCTGCTTTTGCGGCCGATGTGGCGCGCATCAATGGAAAATATTCTCAACTGGATCCTACAAGCACTTTGCACCGAAACAACCCCGGCCGAATGGTCTGGTCAACCAAGCAAATCAGCATTGGTGATCAGGATAATCTCACACCCCAGAACACGTTCAAGCTTACCGATCCAATTTTTGGCCGACTATATATCGCCTATTCACTTGGCAATACGCCGATATACAGTCAAAGCGGAGGGTCCAAACCAGAAACGAACGACCACTTTGGCTACGAATTCAAGTTGTTCATCGATGGACAGGAGAAAGTTTATAAATTCGATGTTTTTGATAGCGGCACTCTCAATGGCGCGGCAGGTGAAACCTGGACCACCTGGCAGTTTGCTCCCAATCCGGTTCCTTATGACGAAACTTTCAACATGGAAGCGGAAGCCTGGCGCAAGACCACCCAGGGACTGTCTGCAGGCACCCATGCCGTTCGGTTTGAAATGTGGGGTGTGCAGGGTAGTTACCGCTCTCGTGAAGCCATGTCCGTTGGCGAATTCTCTTTGATCGTGGGCCAGGGTGATAGGGTGGCCTCCGGACTAAAATTCCCCAGCGACAACTATGGTGAAAAAGATCTCAAAAAAGTTCGGGAAGCCATGAAGAAAGCCATGGTGGGACCAGTGGCCAAAAGCCCTGGCGAAATTCTCAAGGTTGCCGTGACCAGTGACTGGAAAACAGGAGTGTACAGCGATTCCAAACGCCGGTACAAAACCATCACCGGGGCGATCCTCTGGCATGACAAGGATGGCGATGGGTCTTGCCGTTTCACCACCTACAACTTTGTTTCGAATCATACCGGTGGTGACAACTGGGACCCTCTGAAATTCAAATCATTTTGCAATGGATGTCCTGAAGGGGATGTGGATTGTCCCTAGTGAATTGTTGATCTGTCGGAAAGTGGGTCGTGTCCTTCACTGCCCACTTTCCGACACAAAAACTCCATGCGCTTCGGGTCGGGCGTCGAGCTCATCAAGCATACGCGAATTGGGTGTCGGAATTTCCAGTTCATGGTAATACAGGCAGCGATCGATCAATTC
>JAUUYW010000109.1 GCA_030590265.1 Candidatus Krumholzibacteriia bacterium | reverse complement strand
GGGCCACCGAACCCTGAATGTGGTACCACCACCCGGGGCCTCTTCGTGGCGCACATCGCCGCCATGGGCGTTGGCAATGCGTTGGACAATGCTCAATCCCAGGCCGGTTCCTTTTTCCTTGTTGGTGGCAAATGGTGTGAACAGCTCATGGCGCATATCGTCGTCCACTCCCGGGCCGTTGTCGGTCACCACCAGTTCCTGGCTGGTGCCGGCAGCCAGCAATCTCAAACGCAGCCGCAGCTCCCCTTGATAGTTCATGGCTTCACAGGCATTGATCACCAAATTCAAGGCCATTTGGGTCAACTGACCAGGGTCGGCCACCACATCCATGTCTTCGGGTTGGATATCGCAATGGAGACGCACATTGCCACTTTTGGCTGCAATGTGCTGCCTGATCTGCAGAGAAATTTCATCCCGGAATTCCTGTCCCTTGAAGCGTCGCCGAGTGGTGGCGCGCATGCGGGAATAGGCCAAAAAATCGTTGATGATGGTGTTGACCCGAGCACTTTCTTTCAGCACCAAAGCCATCAGTTGGGCCTGGTCGCCATCCAGTTCCAAATCATCGGAAAGCATTTCCACGCTGCCACGAATGCTGGCCAAAGGATTGCGAATTTCATGGGCAATACTGGCAGCCAATTCACCGATGGCAGCAAGGCGATCACTTTGACGGACACGCTCGCCCATTTCCTTTTCCCGGGTCAGATCGGTAAAAATGGAAATGGCCCCAATGATTTTTCCGTTGGGAGCAGTGAGATGATTGACGTTGAGTCCAATGGGCATGTCCCGCCCCATGCGTTTGAGCTGAACTTCACCACGGTCCACTGCCGGAGCACCGGTGGCCACCGGCAGGATTGTTTCAGTGAGTTGTTCCATGCCGCCACGACAAATGTCGCAGAGTTTGCGCCCCAGCATATCACGATCTTCCATTTCCAGGATGCGGCAACAGGCCGGGTTAACCCGAATGACCACACCCTGGCGATCGACAGTCAGCAGACCACTGCGAATGTTGTCAATGATGTTGCGCACTTCCCAGCGCGCTTTCTGCACCCGCAAATGGTTCAACGCGTCCTGCTTTTGCATGATCAGGCCCCGGCGGAAAAAATTCCAGGTCAAGGCCTGCACCATGACTGCAGAAATAAGCAAAAGAGCAATAACCCCGGAGTTTTGTCCTGAGAAAAACGCAACCAGCCCCACCGCGAACACATCAACAATCATTTGTATGGGGATAAGAGCACGGCTGTTCCAGCGCCCCGCTTCGACCATCCAGGCCAGGCCAATGGAAGTGCCCAAAACGGCCAAGGTACCAATCATTCCGGTGCCCGAGGTTTTTTCAGGTGCCAGACGATAGGCCATGGCTGCAATCAACGACAAAACCAACAGCAGAATCAAGCGACCAACAAAACGTCGGCCGCCTATTCGCTTGGTTTTGTCGCCCAATGAAAACAGGTCCAATGGGTCACCCCACAATGCTGGACATTTTGAACATGGGCAAATACATGGCCACCAGCATGCTGCCAACCATTCCGCCCATGACCACAATCATTATCGGTTCAATGGCTGCGGTCAGGGCATCCACCGCCGAATCCACTTCGTCGTCGTAAAAATCGGCGATTTTGGACAACATTTCATCAAGGGCACCGGTTTGTTCACCAATGCCGATCATTTGCGTAACCATGGGCGGAAAAACACCACTCTCTTTCAAAGGCGCAGCAATGGTCTCACCCTGGCTGATGGCTTCCGATGTTTTTTCGATGGCTCGCTGAATAACAGTATTGCCTGCAGTTCGGCTGGTGATTTCCAAACCCTGCAGGATTGGGACCCCGGAACTGATCAGGGTGCCAAGAGTGCGTGTGAAACGGGCGACGGCACTTTTTTGAATTACAGTTCCCAGAACAGGAACTTTCATGGCCAACTTGTCCGTTACAAAACGTCCATTTTCAGTTTTCCGGTATGTTTTGTAGGCAAACGAAATGGCCAAGGACCCCGAGAGAAGAGCCCACCAATAGCCACGAATAAAATCGGAAAGATTCATGACGATACGAGTAGGTGTAGGCAACTCCCCACCAAAGTCACTGAACATCTTGGCGAATACCGGGATCACGAACATCAGCATAAAGATGCAGGCCCCACCAGCCACCGTCAGAACAATGACGGGATAAGTCATCGCACCTTTGACTTTGCGTGCCAGGGCGTCGGCTTTCTCAAGGAACACAGCCAACCGGTTCAGGATAACATCCAAAATACCGCCTGCTTCACCGGCGGCGATCATGTTCACATACAGATCACTGAAAATTTTAGGATGCTTTTCCATGGCTTCGGCCAGGGTCGTGCCACCCTCAACATCTGCCATGACATCCTGCACCACTTTTTTGAAATGCGGTTTTTCCAGTTGCCGCCCCAGAATATCCAGACATTGCACCAGAGGCAAACCTGCGTTAACCATGGTGGCAAACTGACGGGTGAAAACCGCCAGGTCCTTAACCCCCACGCCCTTTTTCTGGAGAAACGAAATCTCGATATCCTTGGGCTTCTTCTTGATGGAAGAAATGACAATGCGCCTTTTTCGCAGATAATTTCCCACTACCTTACGGTCAGTGGCTTCGTACTCGCCGGACAGACTTTCGCCTTTGGCCGTCTTTCCCTTCCAAACAAACATAGTTGTGGTGCTCACAAGAATTCCCTTCCTTAGATGGCCATTGCCGGGTCACCCAGCATTTGGGACAATTCGACGGGGTCTGAACTGCGTCCAACAGCATCATCCACCGAGATCCATTTGTTGATACAGGCCTGATACAGGCTTTGATTCATGGTTTGCATTCCGTGCTTTTGTCCAGCCTGCATTAGACCGTAAATCTGGTGGACTTTGTTATCGCGAATCATGCTCTTAATCGCCGGGGTGCAGACCATAATCTCCAGGCACATGACTCGGCCTCCCCCTTGCAGGCGAGGTACCAATTGTTGCGTGATCACTCCTGAAAGACTGAATGCCAATTGGCTGCGCACCTGGTTTTGCTGCTCAGGTGAGAAAACATCGACGATGCGGTTGATGCTCTCAAAAGTGCTGTTGGTGTGAAGTGTGGCCATGGCCAAGTGGCCGGTTTCGGCAATGGTCAGGGCCGCGGAGATAGTCTCCTTGTCACGCATTTCACCGATGAGAATGACATCCGGGTCCTGACGCAATACGTACTTCAAGGCATCCGGAAAACTCTTGGTATCGCTATTGACTTCACGCTGGTTGACAATGCAGTTCTTGTGCTGATGCACAAATTCAATAGGATCTTCAATGGTGATGATATGGCCGTGGCGATGGGTGTTGATGGTATCCACCATGGTGGCCAAGGTTGTCGACTTGCCACTGCCGGTAGGACCGGTCACCAAAACCATTCCCTGGGTCCGGTTGATCAGATCACGGCATATCGTAGGCAAGCCCAACTCTTCAAACGAATTGATCTTGTAGGGAATCTGCCGGATGGCCATGGCCGTTGCCCCACGTTGTTGGAATACATTGGCACGGAAACGACTGATACCCTGAACTCCAAAACTCAGATCCAATTCCTTGTCGTTTTCAAAGCGCTTTTTCTGCTCGTCATTCAGGATGCTGTAGGCAAGATGGCGAGTATCATCACCTGACAACTGGGGAAACTGGCTCTGCACTACGGTTCCGTCCACACGATAAAGCGGTGGCAATCCAGCAGTAAGGTGAAGATCACTGGCCCCTTTGCTGACCATCTCTTCCAACAATTCTCTCATTCCTACCACTTGCGACTCCTCTGGTTGGTTAATCGGCAACTGCGGTTTCGCGCAGGACTTCTTCTATGGTTGTGATTCCTTTTTGGACTTTGATCAGGCCGTCATCCCTCAGGGTGAACATGCCTTCGCCAATGGCGGTGTGCCGGATTTCGGTGGTCGATGCCCTGTTCAAAATCAACTCCCGAATGGCTGGAGAGATGGGCATGACTTCGTACAAACCCTGCCGTCCCGAATAGCCTGTGCCTTTGCATTTGTCGCAGCCTTTGCCCTGAAAGACAGGTGTCCCAGCCGGCAATGCCACGTCAGCCAAAGCTTGATCGGAAAGTTTGATCTCTTCTTTGCATTTACTGCAAATGCGTCTGACCAAACGTTGGGCCATGATCAGCACGGTGCTGCTGGCTACCAAAAACGGTTCAATGCCCATGTCGATCATACGGTTGATGGTGCTGGGAGCATCGTTGGTATGCAGTGTGGAAAGAACAAGGTGACCAGTGAGGGCTGCCTTGGTGGCGATGCCGCCGGTTTCCAGATCACGAATCTCACCGACCATGACAATGTCCGGATCCTGACGCAAAAAAGCCTTCAGGGCGGTGGCAAATGTCAGTCCAACAGATTCACGAACCTGGACCTGGTTAATACCATCGATGTTGTACTCAACGGGATCCTCGGCCGTCATGAGGTTGGTTCCCGTGATGTTCAGTTTTGACAAACAGGAATACAAAGTTGTGGTTTTGCCAGAACCGGTAGGTCCGGTTACCAGCACCATGCCGAAGGGCGAGGCGATGGCCTTGTAGACTCCCTCAATGGCTTGTTCTTCCATGCCAAAATCGGCCAGGTCCAGATTCAAGTTACTTTTATCCAAAATACGCATTACCACTTTTTCACCATATATACAGGGCAAAGTGCTAACACGCAGATCGACTTTTTTGGAGCCTACCTTCAATTTGATGCGGCCGTCCTGGGGGATGCGTCGTTCGGCAATATCCAGCTCGGACATGATTTTCAAACGGCTGATGATGGCGTTCTTCAATTTGATCGGTGGTTCCATCACTTCTTCCAGCACACCATCAACCCGATACCGTACCCGCATGCTGCGTTCGTAGGCTTCAATATGGATATCACTGGCACCAATCTTGACCGCTTCGGCCAAAAGGGTGTTGACCAGCTTGACAACCGGAGCATTTTGACCATCATCACCCAGCAGGTCGTCCGATTCCTGTTCCTCCACCAATTCGATATCGTCTTCCAAACCCTCCATAATCGAGGCCAGGGAATCTGACGTTGCGTAATATTTGTCGATGGCTTGTTTGATCGCCATTTCGCCCGCGACAACCGAGCGAACTTCCAAACCGGTGATGAATTTGATGTCGTCGATAGCGAAGATATTGCTGGGGTTGGCCATGACCAGAGTTAGCACCCGACCATTGCGGCTGATGGGCAGAACCTGGAATTTTCGGGCCACATCATCTGGAATGCGATTGATGCACTCCATCTCAATTTCAACCTCATCCAGTTTCACCACCGGCAGGCCATGAACCTGGCCCAGATGCTCGGTGTAGGTGATTTCGTCCACAGCCCCGGTCCGCACCAGTGCCTGGCCGATGGTCCCACCTTCTTTTTTCTGGATTTCAAGGGCGTTGGTCAGACTGGCTTCATCAATTATGCCAGCTTCCAAAAGCTGTTGTGCAACCTTATCTTTTACAATCGTTGTGGCCGTTGAATTCATGCTATTGATTCCCTGTCACTTCCCAGAACCTGCACCATGGGCACAGACCCCCTGCCTGCAAAAAGGATTTTCCTGTTCCACCGTATTTTCGACCAATGGGGACATGACTTTAATGCGAATCAATGAAAAGATTGGGAATTTCCAGAAAGACCGGAATCAGGCGATTCTGGGATCATTTCAGCCGATGGGAGGTACAAGACCAGGGTATCGAGGCGAGCAGAGAGCTTTTCACCGATGCCTTTGATGAGTTTCAGATCTTCGGCGGAGTGAAAAACCATTCCCTTCAGACGTGCATCGGCAATGCGTTGAGCCATCACCTTGCCCACACCCGGAAGAAGCTGGAGACTGTCCTGGCTGCAAAAGTTGATAGGCAGTGGAGTGGTTAAAACTATTTTGGCTGATTTGCCCGTATCTTCTCCAGCCAGGGCGCCATCCGGCAGGACCAATTCGTCCAGCCACATGCGGTCACGCCATAAGCCCTGATCATCAAGGAGCATGTGGTTGCGAACCTGTCGGCCTGCCAAAAGCAAGACCACAGCCAGGATCAAACCAATGGCTTGGCGTTTGGGAAGAATTAGTAAAGGAAGACCCAGTGCAGCCGCATGTCGATTTCCCGCCCTGGGCTCAGAGTGGCTGAGCTCAGCCGAATCCTTTGGTCCGTGACATTGCGAAAGTTCAGGGAGAGATGAGTTCCCACCAGCCTGAACCCCACCAGCAGGTCGTGGGTTGTTGCCGATGGCAGACCCAAATTCCTCGTCACATCCCAAGGATCGTTCATGGCCCCCCGGTAGGTGCTGAACAGGGCTGCTTGAATGATCCCGTCCTCCTTGAACAAATGCAGCTCCCACATCAATTCCAGGCGCAGATACTGTTCGGGAGGCAGGAAAGCCGCCTTCACTGTTTTTTCGTCGAAATTTTGCCATGTTCCCTCCACCCTGGCTCGGCCCCAGCCGAGAAAGCGCCCCTGTCGGGCGATGGAGGCTGTCAGGCGCTGACTGTCCATATTCAGATCATTGCGCCACTGGCCGGCAAAGTTTTCACCGGGATTCGCGATCCAGGTGATGCCCTGGCGCAGCTGTCTCGCGCTCACATCCAGGGCAAGATCGAAGCCCAGAAAGCGAGTTTTGAACAAGAGGTTGGCGCGCAAGGTTTTCTCATGGGTCAGGTCTGCATTGGGCAGCAGATAAAGTTCCTGGGTATTGACAACATGAAGCATAGGTGTCAACAATTCGTCACTGCGCGGGGCACGCCCCCCGGCTTCGAGCACCATCTTCCACCAGGGGTTGATTTGGGCCTGTTGAAAGGCTACAAAGCCTCCGGGCCGCAGTCCCGCATAATCCTGATAGTCACCAAAGAGGCCAAAATTCAGCCGAGAGGATCCCAGAGCAACGCCAGTGCGCGCAGCCAACCTTGCTTCAATTCCATCACCGCTGCTGGCAGATGCCGGCAACAAATCCCAATCCACCCCATCATCGTGCACATCCCAATGGTTGACCATGAGCCGGACGCCGCTGTCAGGACCATTCAGGCTTTCCTGCCGCAAACCAGCATCCTTATGGAAGGGTATAATCAGATCACTGGTATCTCTTGGGGAATGAACCAGATCCAACACCACACCTTCGCGGCCGGCTTCAAGTTTGCGGAGGTTCACCGATGGTATTGTCCCCACGGGTCGGTTCCCCCACTCCACTGTCCGGCTGTTCCAATGCAAAACCGTACGGAAGGCATATTGCCCCATGCGACTGCGGACAGTGGCGGCAGCTCCATCGGACCAGATCTCTTGATGCTGAGCCCCGATGGTTGGCAGATCATCCTTGGTTTTTCGTGCAGTGGTGTACTCCAGGCTCAGCTGGTTGTCATCATCCAGATGGCGGATCAGACGTGTGCGGCTGCGGCGAATGCTGGAATGTCCCCGGAATTCATTGTTTTGAGTGAACTCCTCATCGGATTTTTCGGTATAGTTGTAACCTTCGTGGTCAATGTTCTCATCGAATTCAAAACCCAGGCGCCAGGCGGTTTTTGGGGTCAGCAGGCTGATGCCGCGCATGTAGGTTTCATGAGGTCCCTTGATGCCTCGATAAAAGGAAACGGCTTTGGCCAGGTCTTTTTCTTCGGTGGCCATGTTCACCACACCATCGGTTCCGCCTGCCCAATCCCGGCCGGATTTTTGCTGCACCAACACCACCGATTGATTGGAAACAAGCCACGGATCATCGGCCAGGCGATGACCAACGCCATGGGGAATCCCATCCCGCAAAAACAGAGGCGAAACCGAGGTGTTGGCCTCACCCAAAACCATGGTCATGCCCCCAAGACCGCCATCAGTCACCGTCACCCAATTGGTTCGGTTGTTCAGCCATTGCACGGTGGAGGCGGAAAATGGGTTCCAGAGAGGACGCTTCCAACCATTGGGACCAGCTGGCAGGGTGGGCTCAGGGTCTGGCAAGGACAGTGAATCCAACCCAGCGGCCGCAAGGGTATCACCGGGTGCGATGGTCATGGAATCGGTCATAGCAGGTTGAGCCCGGGCTTCATCAAACGGAATAATTCCCGATACCATCATACCCAACAAAAGTATGCCGATGCTTCGCCCTACCAGAGGCGATTGTCCAGCCTGGGCCAGTCGACGCACCAGGTGCGGGAAAAAAAGAAAGAAAAGGATCGTATTGACTCCTATGTGAACCAGCGAGAAATAAACCATGCCACCCAGAACAATCCTGGGATCAATGTCCGGGGTCATCAGGACAATGGCCAGATTGGTAAAAAGTTGGTAGGAAAGAGTTCCCACCAAACCAGCGGCGGCCGCCAGAAGCGAAACCCGCAGAAACCTTTTTTCACCGCCCCGCAGAATTTGTCTGCCGAAAAACCAGCCGACAATTCCCATCAGGCCATGCCCCAGCATCTGGGCTATCAATAAAACCGGTGGCGGTGGTCCATAGGGATTCCCGAGAGAGAATATTGTCCCGGAAAGCACCCCACATAGAGCCCCTGCCACAGGGCCCAGGACAGCACCGGAAAGAGCGATGAACAAAGACATCAGCTCCACATTGCTTACGCACAAGAGCAGATAACCAGAACCCACCGCTGTGCCCGCAAAAAGGCCCAGCAACACAGGTTGCCGGACCGGTTGCCGAACATGTTGCTGAACATGTTGCTGAACATGGGAGTGGTTCTCATTTGGCTTTTCCGGTAGTTTCATACCCGCATTTTAATGGAACACCACAACCAGAGCAAGGTTTCGCTTGGAAGTAAAAAACTTTGGAAAAAATTGGGATCAGGACACAGTCGCCAATTTGGCAACCCTTCGACCAACGTCCAGGAAACCAGGATCCTGCAAGTGGATCATCTCAAAGATCCTCAATGCTTCATCAGTGTTGGCACCCTGTTCGTGGGCCCGGGCAATGTGGTAAAGCAAACCCAGATACTCACGACTGCCTTCTTCAGGGATATCCAAACCGTCGGTGAGGACTGCCACGGCATCGTCGATCTTGTCGCCGCGCATCAAGGCGATTCCCCACATTTCGAAGGCCCTGACCGCATATTCAGCATGGCAGGTCGCTTTTTGGAAACTGGCGCAGGCCTTGTCATTCATACCCATTTCCAGGTAGACCATTCCCATTTCATAAAGACTGGCAGGATCATCATTGGAGTTATCGCCACCCAATTGGGCACCAATTTCATCACTGATGGTTTCTTCCTGGTGCACCGCATTTTTGAGGCTGCCATCGGTGTCCTCAGCCAAGAGTTCGTCCAGAAGATTCACAGTTTTGGAATCCGAGGAAGGCGCCTCGGTATCTTCCTCACCACTGGCCACTTTTGGAGTGCCGGCAGTTGCCTGGGCAATCAGGTCATCAAAACTACAGCCTTCGTCCATATCCAGATTGAAGCACCCGCCATCGTCAGCATCATCCACACTGGGTTGTGGTTCATCCTCCGCAGCCTGGTCCGGTTCTGAACCGGCAAAAGGGTCTACAATCGGGGAAGGACCCGGTTCATCATCAACTGGTTTTTCGGATTGATCGACATTGGCACTATCGCCAATACTAACATCGCCAAAAT
>JAUUYW010000569.1 GCA_030590265.1 Candidatus Krumholzibacteriia bacterium | reverse complement strand
TCAACATCTTGGGTATCAATTTTGGCCAGGTCGACACCATTGCCAAGGTCGTGCAAGCCGTCCGCAAGATGCACCAGCTGCTTCCAGTCTTCCTGGACATTGTTGCTGCGAAGAAGGTGCTGGAAAGATGAGTTGTCCTTCTCAACTCGCAGGGTCATGGCTGCGGGCAGGAAATTGATTTCCATGGTGTTGAGATACTCGGTGGACCATTGGGCATACCGTTCTCCCGTTGCCGAATCCAACGTCTCCATTTCAGAGTGAACCGTGGCCAGGTAAGACTCGGCCCAAAGTTCCATTTGGGCCGATTGGTCCAGAGCCGAAACCACCAGCAGATTCTCACCTCCCGGCAGGAAACGGGTCAGGTTTAGGGCCTCGTCAAATGAAGGCTGGGGTCCCGGTGCCAGGGGACTGCCCGGTTTGGTGCTGAAAACAAGTTCCTTACGAATGCTGTTGCCGTCCTCATCCAGGATGATTTCCAGGCCGGCAACCGACTCCAGTAGGGCCCGCAACATTTTGACCGTAGCCATGGTTTCTTCAACTGAATTGATCTCGCCCATCCCGGTACCGTTTTGAGCCTGGCTTTCCATGGCTCCGAGGCCCATTTCGATTAGGGGACGATAAGTTTCAACAACGCTTTCCAAATCCAGGGAGGCGGTGAGCACTCCATCTCGTAACTCCTTCGCCCATAAGGGTGTTTCACTGGTTGGCTGCCAGTCCGGATCGGTGCTGACACCGATGTAATCGCCTTCACGGATGATGAGGAATTCCTCGAAACCTTCCACCTGAGAAAAATCCTGATCATCATTCTTAATGGGCAATATCAAAGTGAACAATATTCCCTGGGTGTCCATGGCGGAGAGAATCCGTGTGGTTATCAAGAGGGGCTTGCCTGGGTCGATCATGTCTTCAAAACCCAGCAGGGCCTCCGCAAAAAATGGCAGGAGGGAGGCCTCTTCTTCATCCATTCCTTCGGGCAGGATATCCCGCCAAAGGGCATCAAGTTTTTCCATGGAGGCAATCCCCAGCACCCCATCGGCCTGGGCGGGCAAAAGTCGGCTCATGTCTTTGGGCATGGAGAAATTTTCGTCGCCCGCCAGTGCAGTGGCCGCCAAAAGGACCATGGCCAGAAGCAGAGCTGATGTTTGAAAAATGCGATTCATGACTGAACTCCCAAGTTTGGTTGGATGGTCCTTTATGGATTAATAGTCGGCCGGTTCCTTCAGCTTGTTTTCATCGGGCAAAAGAAATTGCTCGGGCCGTTCCTTCAGCACCGACCGCAGCCAGGATTCAGGGTATCCCTGTTCCGTTACCCGCCCGTCAGCATCTTTCACATAACCATCGTTGTAGGTGGTCAGAAGGTACTCGCCCAGGTCTCGCCACTTGCGCACCACGTCTTCGGCGTGTTGCACGGAGTAATCGGTCAGGTAGGCGCGCATCAATTCCGGATCCTGTTCGGCCAACTCCACGGCTGTTTTTTCAACGGCCGGTTGCAAGGCCAGAAATTGCCCTTCCAGTTGATCCTGAACGGTCTTGATGTCAGGACTCATGTACGAATATTTCAGAGCAGCGAAATTGGAGACGAAGTTGAAAGTCCACCAGGCTGAATCCCAGCTGAACTGGCCCAGGCTGCCGCGGGTGTAGGATTCCGGCAGCGCGTCGATACTGC
>JAUUYW010000034.1 GCA_030590265.1 Candidatus Krumholzibacteriia bacterium | reverse complement strand
GTTATCCGGATGCAGCCTGTTTTAATCTTACCCGGAGTCTTTCTCAACACCTGGACGTGAGCCCCGAAAGCATCATCTTCGGCAACGGTAGCAACGAAGTCATCGACATGCTCATCCGTGCCCTGGTCAGCCCGGGGGAGAATGTGGTCTACAGCCACCACAGCTTCATTGTCTATGCCCTCACCACCGGAGTTCATTTTGAATGCGGCCGCCCGGTGCCTCTGGATGACGCGGACAAACATGACCTTCAGGCCATGGCCGACCAGGTGGATGACAAGACCAAACTGGTCATTGTCTGCAATCCCAACAACCCCACCGGCACTTACAACACAGCCGAAGAATTTGATCGTTTTTTGGAGCGTATCCCAGACAACGTCATTGTTGGTATTGATGAGGCCTACTACGAATTCGTGACCGCTGACGATTACCCCCAAGCCTTGCCCATGCTGGAGGAGCACCCCAATCTGGTGATTCTGCGCACTTTCAGTAAAATTCACAGTTTGGCTGGATTGCGTGTTGGCTATGGAGTCGGCCATCCCAGTTTGATCGGGGAATTGCACAAAACCCGTGAGCCTTTCAATGTCAATATGCTGAGTCAAGCCGCAGCCATCGCCTGCCTTGAAAACTGGCATGAAGTGGCCGGACGCGCTCAACGCAATCGGGACCAGCTGGATTGGCTGTCCGGAGAGCTGTCTGAGCTCGGTTTTGAAGTGGTTCCCAGCCAAACCAATTTTATTTTGGTGCGCTGCCAAGAGGATGCTGGTAAATTGACTAACGACTTGTTGCACAAGGGTGTCATCGTGCGCCCCATGCATGCTTTCGGCCTCGGTGAAGGAGCTTTGCGCATCAGCGTGGGGCTGCCTGAAGAAAACCAGGCCTGCCTGTCCGCCCTAAAGGAGATCCTGAGCTGATGGCCGCCGCACACTCCAAGAAAAAAGCCGCTTTGGCCTACCGCCGACCCGGACAACCGAACACACTGGTAGAGGTGGGTTCCCATGTTTGTTTCGGGGGTGAGAAAATCGTCCTGATTGGTGGACCCTGTGCGGTGGAAAGCCAAAAGCAAATTACGGACACCGCCAAAGCCGTAGCCAAAGCCGGAGCTGCCATGCTGCGTGGTGGGGCCTGGAAACCCCGGACCAGTCCTTATGATTTCCAGGGTTTGAAAGAAGAAGGCCTGGTCATGCTGGCCGAGGCCCGCAAGGTCACCGACCTGCCCATCGTCACCGAAGTTCTGGATCCTCGGGATGTGGAAAAAGTAAGTGCCGTCGCCGATATGCTGCAAATCGGCAGTCGCAGTGTGCAAAATTTCCCCCTGCTGAGGGAAGTTGGGGCCAGCAACAAACCCGTTCTCCTGAAACGCGGCATGATGACCACCATTGAAGAATGGCTGGCCGCCGCGGAATACATTCTGGCAGCGGGCAACAGCCAGGTGGTTTTGTGCGAACGCGGAATTCGAACTTTTGAAACCGCTCTGCGCAATACCCTTGATGTGGGTGCCGTGGCCGTTCTCAAACATATAACCCATTTGCCGGTGATCGTGGATCCCAGCCATGCCGCGGGTGATTTCCGTTATGTGGCTGCTCTGGCCCGTGCTGCCATAGCTGCCGGGGCCGATGGATTGCTGGTGGAAAGTCATTGGCGGCCTGCTGAGGCCTTGAGTGATGCCTGCCAAAGCCTCACTCCTGAACAATTTCAGGAAATGACCGATCAATGCCGATCTGTGGCCGCTGCCATCGGACGCACACTTTGATGGGCAACTTCCCCGTAACATCCTGGGAACATCTCACCGACGACCTTTTGCCTGCCGATGCAGTTATTGCTATTGATGGACCTGCCGGTTCCGGCAAAAGCACCACAGCCAAGGCTTTAGCCAAACGCTTTAATCTTCTTTATATCGACACCGGTGCCATGTACCGCGCCCTGACATTGGCCGCGCTGCAGGGTGAAGTTGACTGTGCCGAAGAAAAACTCCTGGTGGATTTGGCTTCTTCATCCAACCTGGAACTGAAGACCGGCCGCAGTGAAATTGGAGTTTTCTGGAATGGGGAAGATGTTTCCCAGGCCATCAGGAATCCTGAAGTGGATGCCATGGTTTCGCTGGTTGCGTCCCATTCCGGGGTCAGAAGTATCATGGTCAAGTATCAGCAGGCCCTCGGTAGGCGTGGTGGTGTTGTCATGGAAGGACGGGATATCGGCAGTGTGGTTTTTCCTCTGGCCACGGCCAAGATTTTTCTGCACGCAACCCTGGAAGCCCGGGTCGATCGTCGATACAAGCAAAACCAGCTGCGAGGCCACCAGGTTTCCAGAGAAGAACTCACCGAAGATTTGGCCAAACGGGATAAAAAAGACAGCGAACGCGCCACCAGCCCGTTGATTATCAGTCCGGATGCTCATGTTGTTGACAGCAGCGGCATGAGTCTCGAACAACAAAACGACGCTTGTGCACTGGCCTGTCTGGTCAATCCCGCACTGGATCTGGAACTGGACACTGATCTGGAACCCGCTTTGCGGGAATTACCAAGCAACTACCGTTTCGCTTATTCCATCATGAACGGCGTCAGCCGGTTTTTCGGGTTGAAAGAGGTCAACAGCCAAGGAAAAGCAGTGCCCAGAGGCTGCATCTTGGCTGCCAATCATGTGAGCCTTTGGGATCCACCCTTTGTGGGCTCAACCTTGCGTCGATTCAGGGTCAATACCTTGGCCAAAGCCGAACTTTTTCAGATCTGGCCATTGGGAAACCTTTTCAGATGGGTTGATAGCATCCCCATTAAGCGCAAGGGTTTTGATACCAGTGCCTTCGATGCGGCTTCCAAGTCACTTCTTGCCGGCAACAATCTCCTTATTTTTCCTGAAGGAACCCGCCGGGCCATCGGTCACCCCGGGCCGGTGCGCAATGGGTTGGGTATCCTGGTCCAGGCCACCCGGGCTCCCATGGTTCCAATTTTTATCAGAGGGAGTTACGGGCGCAGTCCTTTGGGAGGGTCTCCGTTGTCTCCCCTGGAGATTACTCAAGGACCTGTCATTCGCTGGCATGGGCTCGAAACCCTGCTGGAAACCATGGATCCCAAAGAAGTGAGCCGTCGCATTGCCAGATTGTGCCAGGCTGCCTACGAAGAGCTTCAGGCCAGGAGTTTTGAGCGCATTGCCCAAACCGATTTCGAAAAGAAAATGGGGCGCAAGCAGTTGAAAAAGTTTGCCGCCAGACAGAAAAAGGTCTTCGGAAGCTAGCTTTCGCTTCTGAACCGGTTAAAACTCCCTTTATTTGCCAAATATACTGCCTGAAACGCCTTGCGCCTTTCCTCACTGCCAACTATCTTTCCCTGCTCACTGGACCAGTTAGGGCCCAGTGTATCATTATGTCACTAGGAGGCAATCTTTCATGACCACCAACCCCAATCCCGGTTCCGAGGAAAATCACGAAGAAGCCGCTCAGGCTCCCGTGCCAACTCAGAACGAAACTCCCACTCCCATTGAGGAGAACGAAGAAAAGGAAAGCCGTCATGCGGCTGCCGAAGTTCTTCCTACTCCCGCTGCTCCCAAACTGAGCACTACTTACGATCCAGACAGCATCGTCAACCTTGATTTCCGTGAGGAAGAAGGCCAGGACGACGACCTGAGTTTCGATGAAATGCTGGCTCTGATGAACCAGTACGAAGAAACACTGACTGATATCCAGGAAGGCCAGATCCTCCCGGGTACCGTCATTGAAGTTCGTGAGAACGAAGTTCTGCTCAACATCGGCTTCAAGAGTGAAGGCGTGATCGACCTCAACGAGTTCAGCAATACTTCCGTAGCTGAGGGCGATACTTTTGACGTTTTCCTGGAGAAACTGGAGAACCAGGACGGCCTGGTTGTTCTGTCCAAGGAACGTGCCGACTTCCTGAAAGTCTGGGACAAGATCAAGGTTGCACACGAAGCCGGCGACATCGTCACCGGGCTCGTCGACCGTCGGATCAAGGGTGGATTGGTGGTCAAGTTGTGGGGCGTGGATACATTCCTGCCCGGCAGCCAGGTTGCCCTGCGCCAGGTACCAAACCTGGAAGATATGATCGGCGAAGAAATCAACTGCCGCATCATCAAGAAGAATAAGCGTCGCCGGAACGTGGTTGTTTCGCGCCGTATCGTGCTCGAGTTGGAGCGCGAAGACAAGAAACGCAGCCTGATCTCCGAATTGGAGAAGGGCCAGGTCCGCATGGGTGTCGTCAAGAACATCACCGACTTCGGTGCCTTTGTTGACCTCGGCGGCATCGACGGTCTGTTGCACATCACCGATCTGAGCTGGGGCCGCGTCACGCATCCCAGCGAAGTGGTGGCCATCGGTCAGGAGATCGAGGTCAAGGTGCTGGACTTCGAGGAAGAACGCGAACGCATCAGCCTGGGTCTGAAGCAACTTCAGAACTACCCATGGGACGATGTGGAAGCCAAGTACCCCGAAGAGAGCGTCGTGCGCGGTCGCGTCGTCTCCATCACCAACTACGGTGCCTTCGTGGAGCTGGAGAAGGGTGTCGAAGGTCTCATTCACATCAGTGAGATGAGCTGGACCCGCCACATCAAGCACCCGAGCAAGGTTGTCAGCATCGGTGACGAAGTTGACGTGATGGTGCTCAAAATCGACAAGCAGAACGAGAAGATCAGCCTGGGCCTCAAGCAGTGCGAGAGCGATCCCTGGTTGACTCTGCTGGAACGCTATCCCGTGGGCTCAACCATCGCCGGCAAGGTGCGCAACCTGACCGACTTTGGTGCCTTCGTTGAAGTGGAAGAAGGCATCGACGGATTGGTTCACATCTCTGATATGAGCTGGACCCGTCGTGTGCGTCATCCCAAAGAGCTGCTCAAACGTGGTGACGAGATCACCGTGCAGATTCTGGATATCGACGCCAACAAGCGCCGGATCAGCCTGGGTATCAAGCAAATGCAGGAAAACCCCTGGCCCAACCTGGCCGAGGAGTATCCCATCGGCCGTGAGCTCGAGGGAGCCATCAGCCGCATGCTCGACCATGGCGTGATTGTTTCCATGGGTGAAGATCTGGAAGGCTTCGTGCCCCTGGGTCACATTGGTATTCCCAAGCTGGACAAGCCCCAGTATTACCTCAAGGAAGGCGAAGAAGTAGTGGTCAAGGTGATCAAGATGGACACCGAAAACCGCCGCATCGTGCTCTCCATTGCCGAGCGTCTCAAAGATGACGGCGAAGAGGTTCTGGAAGCTTTCATCGAAGCCCACCCGCGTCTCGAAGACGTAGTTGCGGCCGACCTGGAAGCCGAAGCTGCTGAGGCTGCCGCCGGTGGATCTGAAGGTGGTACTGATGCTGCCGATGCTGCTGAAGCAGTGGAGGCCGCCGAGATTGCCGCCGAGATTCCAGATGCGACTGAGGAAGTTGCGGAAACTCCTGAAGCACCGGAAGAAGCCAAGGCCAAGGCCGAAGCTGAAGCCGTAGAGGAAGCTCCTGAAGCTCCGGAGGCTGTGGAAGAAACAGCTGAAGAAGCAACAGAAGAAGAATCTGAGAAGCCCAAGGACGAGACCAGCGAATAAGCAACATCCGGGAAGAGATCTTCCCGGTTGTTCCGCCTGTGAGGGGGGTGGGGTTTTTACCCTGTCCCTCTTTCTTTATAACTGTCAGGACGAGGACTCATTCATGAGTGAAGAACTGCAACAACTGACGCCATTGGTCTCCCTGGATTCTGCTGGCTCCAGCAACCCGCAAGCTGTCAAAGTTGCCTTTTGGACCCTCGGGTGCCGGCTCAACCAATACGACACCGAAGGTATAAAGACGGCCATGACCGGCCGCTTTGCCGTGGAGGTTGTCCCTTGGCATGAAACAGCCCACGTGTACGTCCTGAACAGTTGCACAGTCACTCACAAAGCCGATCAGGAATGCCGGCGCCTCGCTCGTCAAGCCAAGCGTCGCAACCCTCAGAGCAAGGTCATCGTCGCCGGTTGTTACGCTCAGACCCAACCAGAAGCTCTCACCAAAATCAAAGAAATTGACGGAGTGGTGGGCAACGCCAACAAAGACGATGTGGCTGAATGGTTGCCCCAGGTTCTGGGCAACGATCATCCGTTGCTGGCAGTGGATGAATTCACCGAACATCCTGTTTTTGACTCGCCTCTCATTGATACCTTCAGCGGGCACAGCCGGGCCTTTGTCAAAATTCAGGATGGCTGCAATTTGCGCTGCACCTACTGTGTGATCTGGAAGGCTCGCGGACCCGGTCGATCCCGCACTGAAGAGGACGTGCTGAATCAACTTCAGAAACTCGTAGACACTGGTTACCACGAAACAATTTTAGCGGGTATTCACCTGGGCGGATATGGTCGGGATTTGACTCCCAAACAGCCTCTGGTCAGCCTGCTTAAAAAAGTTCTGTTGGCGTTCCCCGAGTTGCGCATTCGTCTGAGCAGCATTCATCCCAATGAAGTCAGCGAGGAATTGCTGACACTGTACAAGGAAAATCCCAACCTTCGACCGCATCTACATATCAGCTTGCAGAGTGGCAGCAGCAGCGTTTTGAAACGCATGAAACGACCTTACCGGAGCGAACGCGCCTGGGAGGCCATGCGACAGGTTTCTGCCACATCCCCTGATTTTGGCATCGGCGCCGATCTCATAGTCGGATTTCCCGGTGAAACTGATGAGGAATTTGAAGAAACCCGTCGTCTGGTGGAAGAAATGCCCTTTAGTTATCTGCATGTTTTCCGTTTTTCAAAGCGCCCCGGCACCCCGGCGGCTGAGATGCCCGACCAGGTGCCACCGGCGGTCATTGCTCAGCGCAGCGCGGTTTTGCGCGATCTTGCAACCGCCAAAAAGGATGCCTTTGAACGGATGATGATCGGCACCGAACGCGAAGTGGTCATCGAATCCCAAGGGGCTCGCGAAGGATTCAGGAAAGCGACTACCGACAACTACGCAACTGTCCTGGTCGAAGGTGATTTTTCTGCCGGAACCCTGGCCCTGGTCAAGATCCAAAACATGGTGGACGGCAAGCTGACTGGCACCGTTTCCCAAATCATTCATGAAGCCCAAGGAGTTAACCCCGTTGGCTAGTTTCCAAAGCGAACTCAAGGCCCTGAATCAACCCACCGACCGCGGCGACGGTTGCCGCGTATTCATTGAGACCTACGGTTGTCAGATGAATGTCTATGACAGCCAGGCCATCGGCGGACTGCTGGACAAGGACGGCTTCGAAACCGCCGACGATATTTTTGATGCCGATGTGGTTCTGCTCAACACTTGCAGCGTGCGGGAATTGGCAGAACACAAAATCATCAGCCGAGTGGGGGAGATTCGTCGCCAAAGACGCAATGCCGACCTGCCTCCGGTGACAGTTGGTATTTGTGGTTGCATGGCCGAGCGCCTCGGTGGTGAATTGCAAAAAGGCACCAACCGTGTCGACCTGGTCGTTGGGGTGGACAACTATGACAAACTGCCCGGCATGCTCAGCGAATTGGTGACGTCCCAGTCGTCCGCCCGGCGCAAACGCACAGCCACGGGCCATCGCAGCGATGCTCATTACGTTGCCCCTCCTTCGCTCTACCCCGTCAACAACAGCCACCTGGTGACCATTCACAAAGGCTGCGATTACAAGTGCACCTACTGCATTGTTCCCTACACCAGGGGACCGCAAACTGAAAAGTCTCCCCAAGCCATTCTGGACGAGATCCACACTCTCGTGGATTCCGGTGCAACCGAAGTCACCTTGCTGGGTCAAAACGTTACGGCCTACAACTGGCAAAAGGAATTGGACTTTGCGGCCCTGCTGGAAAGTGTTTCGGGCATCGATGGGCTGGAGCGCATTCGTTTTCTCACCGGCCATCCCAAGGACATGCACCCGCACACCATGGACGCCATCGGGTCCTTGGACAAAGTTTGTCCCTGGTTGCATTTGCCCATTCAAAGTGGCAGCAATGCCGTGCTGAAACGCATGAAACGGCTATACAAGAGGGATGAATACCTGGAAATGGTGGACTACGCCCGCCGGGTTATTCCCGATGTGACCTTCAGCACGGATATCATTGTCGGTTTCCCCGGTGAAACCGAAGAAGATTTTCAGGCTACCCTTGAGGTCCTGAGCAGGGTAAAGTACGATCAGATCTTCTCTTTCAAGTACAGTGAGCGCCCTGGTGTGCCCGCTGCCAAGCTTGCCGACGATATCAGCATCGATGAGAAGAAGCGTCGTTTGGCTGAAGTGATGGCCTTGCAGGAGAAAACCTGGAACGTCGAGGCTGCCCGGGAGGTTGGAAAGACCTGGACCGGTATTGTGGAATCGGCCGCGCGGCATCCCCGGGATTCCTGGCGGGTGCGCACGCCCAACAACCGCAAATTTGTGGTGGCCGACGGGTTATCCAGCAACTTGTTCAGCAAAAACACGAACCATGGATTGAAAATCGGGGACGAGGTTTCCGCCCTCATCACCGGTTTCGCCAACACCACGTTCCTGACGGGTGAGTGATCACTCTCAGCGAGCGAATCAACCGTTATCGCAAGGAGATTCATCGTGTGGGTTTTCCGAGGCTTAGTTTTTCTGGTTCTGCTCTTTGTGCTGGTTTATTTCTTTGTCACCAACAGCGGTCAGACTGTTGATCTTAACTTTTTTGGCAAACAATATCTTCAGGTTTCCATTTACTGGGTGGTGGTGGTCTGCTTCATGCTTGGTTTTGTCACCAACTTCGTATTGGCCGCCTTGCGTGAGTTCCGTTTCCAACGGACCATCTCCAAACTGAAAAAAGACATGGCCATCAAGGACAAGGAAATTCATCATCTGCGCACACTGCCCTTGTGTGATCAACCCGATTCCGAACTAACAGCCAAGGAGCGAAAGGCAGGCGGCAGTGACTGAATTCCTGCCCTGGGTTGTTGGTGCGATCGTTCTGGCCATGGTGGCTTATTACGTATGGAATTCCCAGCACGAAACCAAGCCGTCATCGTCAGCAAAAGACCGCTACCACAGCGCCCTGGAATTGTGGCTCGATGGTGATCTGGTTGGAGCCACGGAAACTCTTCATGATCTGGTTCATGACTATCCCCAGTCCGTCGATCCTTTCTTGCATTTGGGAACCCTGCTGCGTCTGCAGGGTGATCCCGCCCGGGCCGTGGTGTTGCACCGTGGGTTGACCGTGCGCACGGGTTTGTCGCGCCCAAAAAAAGTGATCATAGGCTTGGCCCTGGTGCAGGATTTTTTAGCCCTCAAACAATGGAATGAAGCCAAGGAAGTTCTCGACACTCTGGTTCGCGACGCTTCCGGCAAAACGTGCTATTGGAAAGCTCGCTTTGAGCACTGGCACGGCATGGGAGACTTTCACGAAGCCGCCCGGGCCCTGCAACAGGGCATGAAATCAACCCCCCAAACCGATCATCCCTGGTTCATCAAGGCTTTTGCTTCCTACCAGCTGGACCGGGCACTGACTCACATTCGGGCTGGAGAGACCAAAGCCGCAGTTCAGTGTTTGAAAGATGTTAAAAAAATCCCCGAGGCCCACAGTCGTCGAGCCCTGTTGCAAGCCGTGCTGGCCGCTTTGGACAAAAACCCAGCCAAAGCTTTGACTCTGGCTTCGGAAGAACTTTTGGACAGCCCCGCTGAACTGGCCCTCTTGTTACCCATGCTGCAGCCCATCCTTCTGGAGTCGGGCCAGTATTCCCGGACTTTGCCCATCCTGGAACGGGCCTGCCAGTCTGAACATGCCCCGCCTTCGCTGTGGGTCGACCTGGCACTTCTTTACGACAAGCTGGGGCATCGTGACAAAGCCTTGAATCTGCTGGATTCCAAAAAAGGCAGAGCCGGTTTATCCCCCAACAAGGCCGCACCCTTCTTGAAATTATTGGCCAACGATGCGCCGGACACCGATTTCGCACGTGTCTGGAATACTCTGGATATGCCCGGGGAAATTCACAACTGGAAATGCAGCCAGTGCGGTCACCACGAAACCGGTGTCCATTGGTTCTGCGCCCAATGCCATGAGTTTGAAACTTTTCAGGCTCAGCCCCGAAGCATGGAGGCCATCTGAAGTGAAAAGCAAGTGGCTCCTGATCGGCTTCCTTTTTGTCTCTCTGGTTCTCTTCCTGCCAACCCTGGCTGGGATGCAACAAGTTGGCGGGCTGTTTGGCGAAGCCCGTTATGATGACGCCAGACAACTGCTGGATTCCGGATCTGAAGACAACCAGCCTGGAGAAGAAGCGCTTTGGCGTAGCCGTTTGGCCACGACCCCTCGCGCTGCAGTTCAACTGCTCACTGAAGGCCTAAAAGACTCGGCCATACCGGAGACAACCCGGCAAGGTATGGTTTTGCAACTTGCTCAAATCCATTTTGCCCGGGGTGAGTATAAAAAAGCTCATGTCATTTTAAAGGCAGTTATCTCTCAAAGCACCATAGGCCTTCCAGGTGAAGTTTATCTTCTGGCTGGTCTGACCGAACGCACTTCCGGCAATCTGCAAGCGGCCCGCGAAATGCTTGCTTCGGTCAAACCGGGGGATCCAGCTTTTGGAGCCGCCCGCTATTACCTGGGTGATATCGGTTTGGAAAATAATGATCCCGAGCTGGCCCTGCGCTATTTCGAATCCGGCCAGAGGAATGCCTCCGAAGAAGACTTTTCTCGCCTCAAAGCCGGCCAGTGGAGAGCCTTGCGTGTTGATGGAAAAGACAAGGAAGCAGCCCGCCTTTTGAGTGATCTTGAACGCGACTCCGCAGGCTGTCTGGCACTGGTTGAAATTGGCAGGGTGCTCCAGTTGGAAGATGACGAGAATTCAGCCCGGGTTGCTGCCAACCTGCAATCCGAACCTGATACACTGGCTACGGCGCCGGTTGATAATGTCGGACGATACAGTCTGCAGCTGGGGGCTTTCAGTGATCGCAGCCTGGCCCTGGAGTTCAAAAAACGTCACCAGGAACAATTGCCGGATCTGGCCATCACCGAAGTGCGCGATCAGCGAGGACAATTCCTCTACAAGGTTCGCTTCGGCTCTTTCGTCAATCCTGCCCTGGCGCGCAGTGAAGCCCAGCGTCAGAAAAAGAAATTGGGCCTGGATGTCATTGTGGTGGATCTGGGTTCCGCCAATGGTGGTCGCTGATCGATCATGAGTCTAAAATGAGCAAATCCAACGGTCCCAAACTCACTCCCATGCTGACCCAGTATCTGGATATCAAAAGCCAACATCCTGGCTCGCTTCTGCTTTTCCGCATGGGTGATTTCTACGAAACTTTTTTTGAAGACGCGAAGGTCCTTTCCGAGGTTGCGGGCGTCACTCTGACCAGCCGCGACGCTCGCAGTGATCACCCTGTTCCTTTAGCCGGCGTTCCTTATCACTCCATCGATACTTATCTGACTCGTCTGCTGCGAGCCGGAATCACCGTGGCCATTTGCGAGCAGGTTGAAGATCCTGCCCAGGCCAAGGGGTTGGTCAAACGCGCTGTCGTTGAAGTCATCAGCCCAGGCACAGCAACAGCACCTGAGCTGGTGGACAGTGCCTCCGGGCATTTCTGTTTGGCCTGGGTGCCCGGTAAAAACGAACTTGATGGCTGGGCCCTTCTGGATGCTTCCACTGGTGAATTTCGCTGTGGCCAGGAGCAGGCCACTCTGGAAAGTCTGTGCCAACGCCACGCTGTTCGGGAAGTGATTGTGCGCGAGAGCACCGATTCCGCTACCATCAGAACCTGGCAGTCGGCCATGCCCCACATGGTCATCAGCCTGGCCAACGACGCCTGGTTTCACCCTGCTTTTGCGCGCCAAACCATCCTGGATCATTTTGAAGTGGCAAACCTGACAGCTTTTGGTTTGGAAGATTCCGATCGCACCCCGGCCGCCACCGCTGCCGGTGCGGTGCTGCGATATCTGGGCAGTCTCATCTTGAAAAAACCGGCCCAGGTGACTTCGCTGCGTTTTGCCAGCCGAGCCGATCGGTTGGTTCTGGACGAAGAAACTCTGCGCAATTTGGAGATCTTCCGAACTTTCAGGGGGGAAACCGGCGAAGGCTCCCTGATCCATCACATCGACGAAACCCTCACGGCCATGGGCCGCCGCCTGCTGGAGCAACGCCTGGCCGAAGCTCTCACCAACCTGGATCAAATCAATCTCTGGCATTCAGGCATCGATTCTGCCCTGCAGGACAGGCCGTGGCGGGAAAACCTGAGGTCCATTCTGCGCAAGATTGGGGATCTGGAACGGTTGGCAGCCCGGGCGGCCTCAGGGCGCATCGGTCCTTCAGCTTTGCGGCAAGTTGGTTTCAGTTTGACGGCCTTGCACAGTCTTCAAGTGGCCGCCCCTGAAAAAGAACACCAACGACATCCCATTGTCGGCTGGCTTTCTGAAGTGGCGGATTTTGAAGAGCTTTCGGAGATCATCTTGCAGCGCATCAGTGAAGATGCTCCAGCCACTGTGCGCAAGCCGGGTTTCATTGCCGACGGCGTCCACCCTGAACTGGACCAATGCCGGGCCATATCCAATGACAGCAAAAGTTTTCTGGCCGGGCTGCAAAAACAGGAGCGCGAGCGCACTGGAATCAGCACCCTGAAAGTGGGCTTCAATCGGGTCTTTGGCTACTACTTCGAGGTCACCAAAAAGCATCTCGACAAAGTGCCCGACAACTTCGAACAAAAACAGACCCTTGTGAACGCTTGCCGTTTTCACACCCCGGAGTTGAAACAGGCCGAAACAACCATCCTCGAAGCTGAAGAAAAGGCCGATGGTCTGGAAACGGAAATTTTCCAGGAGCTGATCACCCTGATCACCAATCAGCTAGGCTCCATCCATGTTGCCTGCCAGCAGATTGCCAAAGTGGATTTGTTGCTGGGTTTCGCCGAATCAGCCGAGAAGAATCAATACTGCCGTCCCGATTGCAACGACAGTCTGGAACTCAGCATCAAGGCCGGACGGCATCCCGTGGTGGAGCAATTGCTCGATCATGATTTTATTGCCAACGATACTCTCTGCGATGGTACCGACCATCAGGTTCTTGTGCTGACGGGCCCGAACATGGGCGGTAAAAGCACCTACCTCAGGCAGGTGGCCCTCATCACACTGATGGCCCAGGCTGGTGGATTTGTGCCCGCTCAAAGCGCCAGCATCGGCATTGCTGACCGCATTTTCACCAGGGTTGGCGCCAGTGACAACCTGGCCCGGGGCGAGTCGACCTTTTATATGGAGATGAGCGAGACGGCCAACATCCTGCACCAAATGAGTCGGCGCAGCCTGGTTATCCTGGACGAAATTGGCCGGGGCACCAGCACCTACGATGGATTGAGTCTGGCCTGGGCTATCACCGAGTTCTTGAACAACCCCGCTGGGCCACGACCTCGTTCGGTTTTTGCTACCCATTACCATCAGCTTACAGAACTTGAAAATGAACTGCCTGGCCTGGTCAATCTGCGCCTGGAAGTGAAGGAGTGGGAGGGGAAAATCATTTTCCTGCATTCGGTGGGTCCCGGCCGAAGCGACAAGAGTTACGGCATTCACGTGGCCCGTCTGGCTGGCTTGCCGGAAACGGTTCTGCAAAGGGCCCAGGATATCCTTTCGTCCCTTTCGGTGGTTGATCAGCGAGATTTGCCTGCGTTGCGGCCCGCCGACAGGGAGCTTCCCATCAACCCGGTGATTCCCAATGCAGGCCAGTTGAGCCTCTTCCGCGAGGCGGAGCGCGATGCCCTGGATGCCCTGCACGACCTGGATCTGGAGAAAATCAGCCCCATGGACGCGTTCATGTGGTTGGCAAAAATCAAAAAACAAATGGATGATTGATTCAGCAAAAACTTCACTATAGCCTCAGTATTACTCAAGCTCACCTTGGCAAGTGACGAAAACAACTTGAGATTGTCATTGAACAGAAATCGGTCTGTCCAGGACGGTTGCAGGAGAAATATGCCGACGGAAATCAAATGGACCGTGATTCTGGTTGCACCAGGGGAAGATGAACTCTCCCTACTGGCTGAATTGACCAGCCGTCAGGACACCCGGGTGTTGGGCATCCTGGATCCGGAGGGCCTGTCCATTGGTGCTGGTTTGGCTGAAATCATGGGTGTGCCTCTCTTTGGAGACCTGGCCGAAGTCCCCGATGCCCAAACACGCTACCTGGTGCACCCTCCGTTGAATGATGCCGTTGAGGCCATCATCGACAACGCCCAGGCTTACAACATGACCACCATATCCGCTGTCAATTTTGCCAACCTCCAGATTGACAAGGCCTTGTCCGCAACCCCTGCACCACGTCCCGCCTCAACCCGCATGAATTTTGATTTTCTGGAAACCGAAACATCCGCCATCCACGAGACCCTGGGGCGCATTGAAGAAGCCCTCGATCGGGAAGCTCTGCTGCGTTGGCTGTTGAAATTAGCCACCAAGGCCACCGGCGCCAGCAGCGGTTCCATCATGCTCTTTGATGAAGCCACTCAGGAACTCTATGTGGCCTTTGCCCACGGGCTAAGCCAGACAACCTTGCACCGCACCCGAGTGCATCTTGGTGACGGCATCAGTGGAAGGGTGGCCGCCAGTGGCAAAGCCGAAATAATCCGGGGCAATCAAAAGCCAGGTTCCCGACGCGACCGGGCCGATCTCAGATCATCCATCTGCGCGCCGATTCACTGGCAGGAAAATCTGTTGGGCGTGCTCAACATTTCTACTTCCGCCGGTGACCGGGATCTCACCAGTGAAGCTTTGAAAGTGGCCGAAAACCTGACCCAACGCTTCGGTTTGATCCTGAATCGTTTTCTGCGTCTGCAAACCGTTCGCGATGGTGAAATTTTCCGGAAAATTGAAGAAGATCTGAACAGTTCCAGCCAGCAGGCCCTGCCGGTCAACAGCACTCTGTGCGACTGGGCAGAGAACCTGATGGAAATCACTCGGGCCGATTTTCTCAGTTTGAGCATCCTGACCGCCGACGGTGATCTTCTGGTGGCCGATTCAGAAGATGTGCACTACGAAACACCTCCTTCCCCCGAAAAAAGTACGGTTCTGACTTCGGGAAGCCCTTTGGTCTTGCGTCCCACCGACCAGGAGAACCAGCCCAATGATGACGACAGCACCGTCTTTCATCTCCCTGTTGGCAGAGCTCCAACCCGCGCCCTGATGACTGTTGTTTTCCACACCGCTTCGCGTGCCCATCACTTCCACGCCATCAGTGCCGAAGCCATCTACCTGGTCAATCGCCATCTGGCCGGTTTTCTGGACAGGGTCAGCACCACTGACCAGATGGATCGCCTGACCACTCTGGCCAGCACCCTGACGGACCTGTCAACCCTGGAACCCGGAGACACCACCCGGCTGTGCCAACGCACGGTTTCGGCTGCCTGTCAGCTGACTGGTGCCCAGCAAGCCTGTATTTTGCAAGATGAAGACGATTTGGCAGATTGCCTGGATGGCCCCATGGGGCAGGCTCTCAGGAGCGAGGCCGTTCGCCTTTTGCGGGATTCCGGAACACGGGGGTGGAGTTCAACCATCATGAATGCCGACCAGGCCCCTGGCGCTGCTGAAGCAGCTCAATGCCTGCTCGCTGTTCCCCTGAACTCAGGAGAGCCTTTTCCTGGGCTGGTATTGCTCAACAAAGATCGCCTGCATCCCCTGGATGGTGCTTCATTCACCGAGTTTGACGCCTTGTTTGCCCGCCGTTTGCTACCGGTTTTTCATGCCCACGTCAACAAAGCGGCGCCTGTGACTTTGAATGAAGAACAACCCGCCAGCCCACCAGAGCCCACTGTTATGCCTTCTCCGGTTAAACAACCAAGCTCTGTAAAACCAATGGATATCCAAAATGCACTCGTGGTGGAAATTGACCGCTGCAAACGGTATCACACCATGGTGGGATTGGCTGCCTTCAGGGTCATACCCGTGACCGGTGCTGTTCCCGATTTGCAGCATTTAGTCGACCGATTGCAGGCCAAATTGCGATCCAGCGATCAAGCAG
>JAUUYW010000083.1 GCA_030590265.1 Candidatus Krumholzibacteriia bacterium | reverse complement strand
CCCATTGTGACAGGTGCAGTGCTGGCCTTGCAGGGCATCGTCAAAGCAGGATCCAACACAACCCTGGATCCCATTCTAATGCGGGAGATTCTGAGTCAGACCGGCAGCCCGGCCAGCGGCACCCAAAACGTTGGCCCCAGACCGGATATCTTGGCTGCCTGGACCGAGACCGAAGTTGGGTTTGGCACAGTTTCCGGCACGGTGACCGACGCCGAAAGCGGGTTGCCCGTAGCCGGTGCGGTGATCCACCCGGTGGACGCCAACTACACAGTCATTACTGACGAAAACGGGACCTTCAGCCTTGGTTTCCCTGCCGGGCCGGTGAGCCTGGAGATCTACTCTTTCTTCCACAACGAGGACACCGTCAGCCTGGAAGTCATTCCCGGTCAAAGCAACCCTCTGTTAATTACCCTGACCCCTCTGCCAACAGTCAATTTCGCCGGTCGGGTCAGCAGTCAAAGTGATGGCGACCTGATCGGCATGAGGGCTTCCATTCTGGATGCTCCCTTGACCCCCAGTGATATTTCCGGTGAAGGTCATTTCACCATAACCGGTGCACCGGAAGGTCGAGATTTCCGTGTATTGATCGATGGTTCGCCCCTTCACGGTGCCGACCTTTTGCATGTCTCTCCAGAGGTCAGCAACCTTGGTGACCAATACCTGCTGAGCCAATTGGCCGAGGTGGAACACTCATTCGAAGTGTGGTGGGAAAGCTACGAAGACCCTTCCGAAACCTGGACCTGGGGCACCCCGATCGGCGGACCGGCCGCCGGTTTCAGCGGTGAAAAATGCTGGGGAATTGGCATGGATGGTAACGGCTATCCAGGCAACAATTTCAGCTTCCTGAACTCGCCCCCTTACAATTTATACGGGTCAGAACAAGCCCTGCTCTCGTTTCATTATTATTCGGAAACCGAAGCGGGCATCGATGGGGTCAAGCTGCAAATCCAGGAGAACAACGTCTGGATTGATCTGGTTCCGGAAACCGATTACGACTATGAACATCTGATTGCCTTGAATGGTGCTCCGGCCTGGTCCGGCAACAGCGATGGCTGGCGCGGGGCCGTTTTCGATCTGCTTCCCTACACCGAAGCCATCATCAAGCTGCGGTTCTTCTTCGGCTCGGACCTGGATATCGGCGATGGTGGTTTTTACATCGACGACATCACCTTCGACTTGGGTGACAATCTGTCCCCGGTGGAGATGACCCCCGGCAGTGCCGCTGCCTTTGCTCCCCGTGTCATTGCTTATCCGAATCCGTTCAATCCCCAAACTGAAATCGCCTGGGAAATTTCCCAGCCGGGAACCCTGAATATTGAAGTGTTCGACGCCCGGGGTCGACGGGTTCGTATTTTGCACGACGGTGCCGTATCAGCAACCCGGGGACGCCAATTGTTTGATGGTCGGGATGATCATGGAGCCAGTCTGGCCAGTGGCATGTATCTGGTGCAGGTGCGCGATGGCAAAGGGTTGCAGCAAACCACCCGGATCAGTTTGGTGAAGTAGGCCGACCTAGTCAGACCGTGGCCTGCAACACAACAAACTTCCGGTTGGAGGCAACAACAGTGCAGTTGCCGAACAGACGCTTCAACTTGATGTGATAACCGAGGTGCCGGTTGCTGACAATGAGCAACCGGCCTTCTGGCTTCAAAATGCGCCGCGATTGATGGAACATTCCCCAGGCGATCTGATCGCCCACAGCCTGGGCCTGGTGGAACGGCGGATTGCACACCACCAGATCAAAGCTCCCTGCCGGCAATCCCTGCAAACCACCTTCGACCTGAAACCGAATTCTGGTTTCGTCCAACCCGGCGGTGCTGGCATTTCTGCGGGCGCAAGAAACGGCCTGGTAGCTTTCATCCAACCCCAAAACCCTGGCCTTGGCACAATGGCGAGCCAGGACCAACCCCAAGACTCCATTGCCACTGCCCACATCCACCACTTCCAGAGGTTCATCGGTGCGAGGCAGCTGGGGCAACAGGAACCGAGTGCCCAGATCCAAATGATCCCGGGAGAAAACATTGGGGCTGTTGGCCAGTTGCAGATCATCCCCGTCCAGGGTGTATGTGGCGTCAGGAAGGTGTTCAGGCAGGACGGCACCGTTGGCACTTCCAGGTTGGTATTCAGTGAATGCCAACCGGGATTTCCGCCAGCCCAACCCGGTTTTTGTGGGGCCCAGAATAGATTCGAGCAGCTCATAGGCCCTGGCCGGGCTGTGTTTGATCATGCCCCCGGATATGATTCGTGCATCCGGAGCCAGCAAGGGCCGCAGGCGCAAAAGAGTGTCTTCCCAAAAGGCCAAACTCTTGGGCAGCTTCATCAGAACCAAATCGAATGGACCATCGGGGGTGCGGTCAGCCGCCACAAAAGGCACGCTTTCGGCAGGCAGGCCATTGGCTTCCAGGTTGTGGGCCAAACCCTGGCCAGCCAAAAACGAATCGGACCAAACCTGGGGCCGTAGCTCATTCAGGGCCACGGCCAAAGCGCCAAAGCTGTCGTTGAAGATCAAGACCCTGGCGCCGGATTTTCCTGGGGCATCATCCGGCAACTCATCCAGAAATTCATCCAGAATTTTCAGCAGATGTTCATCGGCCGCATCCCAGGCCCGCAGGGGTTCTTTTTCCCGCAGGGGGAAACGGCGCAAATTGAGTTCCCGGCCTTTGTATTGAAGCTTCTCCATTATTTCCCCGGCAATGGGAACCAACGCAAACGCTCCATTTCACCATCGAGTGTTTGCTCCGCCAGGACAGGAGCTTCTCCGCTCTCCTCCAGACGTTTCATCTCCCCCATGATGCTGCGGGCCTGAAGCAGGTACTCAGCCAGGGCATTCTCCGGTTCAGTGATATGGGAGCTGCGGTATTGCATGCGGCCCGATTGGTAGGAAATATCCCCCAGGCGCAGAACCCGGCCGGGCCGGGCATCGCGATGCCGCCAAATTCCGGTTTCGGGTTCAAAATTATAGTGGGGCAACAAACGCCAACCTTCCCGGGCCAGCAGGTCGATGGCATCCAGGATGTACTTAAAAACATCATCGGAGATGAAGTAGTTGAAATTCACACGCACCCAACCGGGTTTGATGCCTTCGCCACCCGCGTCGATGGCTTCGTGGAAACGCATGCTACGCGCCAAATCGATTCCCAGCAGGCGATGACCGTAGGGACCGGCGCAAGAGCATCCGCCACGAGCCTGAATGCCGAACAAATCGTTCAGCAGGGCCACCACGAAGTTGTGATGCAGCACCTGATCTTCACCGTGCTTGACCACAAACGAAACAATGGAGAGGCGCTGGGCCCTGGGGTTGCCCAAAACCTGGATATTGGGATTTGACGACCAGGCTGCGGTGGCCCGATCCACAAAACCGTGCTCCAGTTTTTCAATGCAGCTTGAACCCACGGCCTGCTTCAGATGAAAAACCAAACCGGCCCGGATGGCTTCGATAATGGCCGGGGTTCCGCCCTCTTCCCGGTGCTCCGGATCCGTCAGATATGTGTGCTGTTCAGGACTGACATAGGACACTGTGCCGCCCCCGGGCACCGAAGGAACCAGGTTGGTCAGCAATTTTCGTTTGACCACCAAAACACCCGGTGTGCCTGGCCCGCCAATGAATTTGTGGGGGGAAATGAAGATGGCATCCTTGTAGGACAAAGGACTTTCGCCTGGCTCTTTGCCAGGGTTCATTTCGATTTTCACATATGGCGCCGCAGCGGCAAAATCCCAGAATGCCAAGGCGCCATGGCTGTGCAGCAGCCGGGAGATGCCGTTGGTATCGCTGACAATTCCCGTGACATTGCTGGCCGCCGAAAAACTGCCGATGATCAACGGCCTGGTTCCATAGTTGACCAACTCGCGTTGCAAATGCTGCTGATCAATTTGACCGTCCGCATCTTCGGGAATCGTCACCACGTCGGCAATGCTCTCGCGCCAGGGCAATTCGTTGGAATGATGCTCGTAGGGACCAATAAAAACCACTGGTCGCTTTTCCGGTGGAATGCAGGCCGACAGGTCATAGTCCTGATCCAGGTTGCCGGGAATGCGCAGGTTTAATATTTCAATCAGCTTGTTGATGGCTCCGGTGGCTCCGCTGCCCCCAAAAAGCACCACATCGTCATCGCTGCCGCCACAGGCCTCGAGGATGATGCGCCGGGCCTCTTCACGAAAACGGGTGGTCTGCAAACCGGTGCTGGAAGTTTCGGTATGGGTGTTGGCGTAAAGCGGCAAGACCTCTTCACGGATGAAATCTTCAATAAACGCCAGAGAGCGGCCGCTGGCGGTGTAATCGGCATAGGTCATGCGGCGCATACCATAAGGGCCATTGAGAGCCCGATCATCACCGATGATTGAGTCGCGGATTTTTTCAACCAAATGTTGCACGTGTTCTTCCACGCTTTGACCTCGCGAGGTTGAGGGGAGATTTCCATCTCCCCAATACTAACCTCCCGAGGGCCATTGGGAAACCCTCATCGAACCACGACGAATTTACCCCTAAAATCATCAAAATGATTGCCGTCTGTTTGGACCGCATACAGATAGACCCCGCTGGTGATTTCCTGCTTGTTGCGGCTCATCAAATTCCAACTGGTGTGCCCCACTCCCGTGCTACCATCGTGCTCAATTGACTTCACTAAATCCCCTGCGAGGGTGAAAATATGGATGGTCGACCTGGCTGCCGGCAGATTGGTGAAGGTCACCCGAACACCCGTAGGATCATTGCCGGTGGGTAACATTTGTTGATACTCTTCAAGAGCATCTCTAGTAGCAGGATTGGGGAAGACATAAATATTGGCCCCTTCGCGCTGACGTTGCTGGGCCGTTTGGGCCACCGTGCCCGGTACCGTGTGAGAAAAGGATGATCCGGGATCACCCACCAGACCGGGACCTACCGGAAGGTTGGTATTGACACCATCGTCTGGCAACAGATCGTGATCAGTGGCTGTCACCGAATAGAAATAGAGAAATCCGTTGTGAATTTCCCGGTCAATATATTCATAATAACTGGTGGGGATTTTTTCCACCACACCATTGGTTTCATCAGCCGTCCGGACCGCCACCATAAAGAAGGTATCAAGCACCGTCGGGTACGACTCCCAGGCCACCAAACCATAAAATCCTGGTTTCACCACGCCTCGGCTGTCCCGAAGATGCGGTCGCACTGTCAACTCTCCCTGAGGATCATTGTCCACAACCATCTGCATGGCCTCGAATAATCCTTCAAAACGAGCATCGTTCAATACCTTTGGCACGTAAGAGACCACCTGCAGTCCTGTATTGGCTCCCAGTGGGATGGTATCCTGGACAACAACACCATTGGGCAAAGTCCGAGTGATGATCTGGTTGTTGATCTGGTCATACTCGGCGATCAATTGCCACAAATCCGCTCCAGGGCCATTGGCAACCGAGGACCCAAAGGGCCGATTCCAATTGTCCGCGCGCCAAATACGATAACTTTCAAAATCGATCCTCTGCATGCGAATGTCCTTGGCCTTTTCACTGCGATCATCCCAGAAAATATGGACCTGGCTGTCCGCCGCCCACAAGCGCAGACCGGGTGGCGGGGGCGCCATTCCCACTAACCAGGAGATGCGGGTTTCGTTGCCGTCCACCCCGGTGCAGCCGGCGGTATTTTCTGCGTTGTATTTGTTGCAGGTCCAGAGGCTGTCTTCCAAGGCATTGGCCGTGCAGGCGGGACCCAGTTGGCGGATGCATTCGAAACAATTGTCCATGTTGAACATGGCGCAAAGCCTGGTATCGCCTGGGCCAAAATCGTAATAGAACTGGTCATCCTCCTGAACTGTTTGTTGCCCCAATAAAAATTCCGGAGAGACACAAGAGGTATCGCCGAAGTCGGGGAAAAAGAGATCAAAAGGATTGTCTCCGTTGGGCCCGACCTCAAAATCTTCCCGACAAAGCATGGTTTCACGGCCTCGAACACCAATTTCCACCCTCCTCTCGGAGGAAAAGGCATTTGGCTGGGTCGCGATGGTATCGGCCTGGATGCCATACCAACTCAAGGCCGCCTCCGCACAATGGGCCAGAAGGCCGGTCCCCGATTCCGAATCACCCAATCCCGAACCCACCACCATTCCCACCTGAAAAGTCAGACTATCATCCGGCTCCAGCAAGGCGAATGGACCGGCCGAAACCATGAAACGATAGTCTGCGGCACGGGTGCTGTTCGTATCCCAGTCTTCAGGAAGAGCACTGAGCAACTGGTAGCTCTCGTCATCGTTGGTAGGGTCTCCACCCTGTTCGAATGCGGTGCTGGCGGAAAATTTCTGGAAGGTGCGCAGGCCGACCTTGGGGGGAGCCTTGCGGCCTGAAGGATCGACATCGTGGCCCAGGAACAGGATCCCGAAATAGCCGTCCAGGGCAATTGTTTCGGAATCATCCCACATATACCCAACTTCCACCGGAACCCAGCTCCCATCAGAAGCACGCACCACACCGGAATAGGAACCAGCCTGGTCGTCGTTGAATATGTCACCCACACCCCGTGGACCGATGTCACTGTCGGCAAAAAAACCAACGTAAACCCGTTCGATGTCGGTGACCCCGATGTTGGTGATGCGATAGTCAAAACCAACAAAGTCATCCACCGTGTCGTTTTCCCATTGCAGAGTCGTTTGCACCATCTCCAGATTCATGGGGTTATGGTCGGGAAACTCCTCCCTGGACAGCGGCGTATTGTCAACATTGGTCAAGACGAACATTTGATTGCCCACCTGCCCAAAATCCTCATCAATCAAACCATCACCATCATCATCATAGCCGTTGAGGGTTTCTTCATCCTGCCAGCCATCCTGGTCGTCGTCGGCCCCGGATTCGGGAAAACGCCTGCCACCTGCGTGCATGCCTCCCATTGGTCGGGTAACAAAACCACCCATCGCTTCATAAATGGTGTTTTCAATCTCAGGCAGGGGTTTCCATTCGCTGGCCATCCCCCCGGTGGAAACAAGGCGCTCACCCAAAACAATACCACCAACCCACAGGCCAGCGGCAAATAGGTATTCGTCCCCCGATCCTGCCGGCCACTGACAGGAAGGCATGTCGGAATACGGCATGGGTGAATCAGGTGCCGATCCAATCATGCCATTGTTGGTAATATTGATTTGCACCTCGCCCACATTCATGACAAAGCTGCCGTCCTGGATGATCACACCGGATGGGTCAATGGCATTGTGCTGGGCAGGAGGTTCCGAACGCGCCCAAAGGGCCGCCGGATGAATGACTGATTGAAGAGAAAACAAAATATTGAAGAAGAAAAACAACAAAACAAAACGGATCGGAAGTTCACCCATGAAACCGCTCCTCTGCGCAAGGGGCAAAGCAAAAGCTTCGCCGTTGCGTTTGGAAACCGTCCCCCTCGGTAGAACCCAATCTTCAAGGATGACAATACGGAA
Organism: Candidatus Krumholzibacteriia bacterium; assembly: GCA_030590265.1. GTDB lineage: Bacteria > Krumholzibacteriota > Krumholzibacteriia > LZORAL124-64-63 > LZORAL124-64-63 > LZORAL124-64-63. Next base: position 3,412 of record JAUUYW010000083.1, on the reverse strand, counting down.
CTGATAACTTGGCCGCAAGAGTGGTCGAGGTTATTTTGACAGAACCTTGGTTCCATCCACCTTCAACTCAAGGACACTGTTTTGACCCGAGCTCCCTTGCTGTTGGCCATCACCTGGCTTGTTGCCTGCCTGAGTGTGTTGTTCGCCGGGCTGGCGGTGCGTCTGGCACCCATTGAGAAAGCCTTTGCCTGGCCCACCGTGGAGATCTTTCCTCCCGCAGCTGTCTGGACGGGTCCGGCCGCCCTGGGCCTGGCCGTGGTAGCGGTGTTGTTGCTTTTGGTCTTGACCGGAACTGCCAGAGAAGGCAATCGCGCCCGTCCTTTTGCTGAACTGATTGTTTTTTTCCCAGTGTTTTTTGCTTTCCTCTGGATTCTTTTGCCAACCGGACCACTGGGCACCAGGGAATGGTTCATCGGGGTTATTCTGGCTCTGGCCGCCGTTTGGCTGGCCCGCCATTGTCCAGGTCCCATCCCGGGGCCACGCTGGTCGGCCACTCCTGTTGCAAGAATCATTGATGGGATTCTGGTTTTGTCCCCCGTGGCCCTCGGCCTGACCCTGGGTCATTCTCCCGATATCAAAGCCAGTGGTTTTTCCCTGCTGCTTTATCCAGTCTATGCGTTCATTCAATTGCTGGTTTTCCTCTACATTCCCGTGACACGTCTGCGAACCATGGGTGTCTCCAACGCCAACAGCACCCTCTTGACGGCCCTGGTTTTTTCCCTGGTGCACTGGCCCAACCCTCTGGTGATGCTGGTCACTCTGATGGGGATGCTGATCTGGGCTCACCAGTTTCAAAATGGTCGCCCCCTCTGGCAACTGGCCATCATCATGGCCTTGACGGCCACCACTTTCAGTCAATTTTTGCCCGACGATTTGACTCAACACGTGCGGGTTGGACCCGCGTATGTTCGCTCAGAAGCCACCCTGCATTTAGCAGAACAGGCAGTGGGAGCCGTTCAGGCTGACCCCGCCACTTTCATCCGCCAAATCTATCCTGACACCATGGGACGCCAGGTCAACGAGCAGGAGTTAAAGCTGTGGTTGGAGCTTCTGGCTGAAGCGAGACGCAGCACCTGGGCCCAAATTTTCCTGGTCAGTTCAGAACACCGCAATCGGATGAAGATTTCCGGCAACCCACTTCCTCCAAAACCGGAATACCATTGGACAGATTGGCCACCGGAATGGAAAAATCAAATCCTCCAGTTTGCCGGTGATGAGTATTGGTTTAGCAGTGGGAGTGGTCTCGAAGGATATGCCAATTCTTTGTATCGGGATATCCTCGGGCGGAAGCCATCGGCCCAGGAGTTGGCCAGTTGGGGAACGACTCTCTCCATTGGCCAACGCAAACGAATTGCCGAGGTGCTTCTGGTGCTTCGGCTGGAAAATGGCCAGCGGGATTTCACCGGGATGAGTGTTGAAAAATTTCGTTTATCGAATTGAATGTCAGAAGACACGGCGTGAAAGAAACGTCCATCCCCCGGCCTCAACCACCACCCCAGCAATAGTTTCACTGTGCAGGAATTGCCCTCGGCGATTCAAAATATCAACTTTCAAATCATATGTTCCGGCAGGCAAACTCAGGCGGGCCAGGTGCACGTTCTCCGGGATCGTCAGCCAGCTGCGTGTATCGGCGCTTTCGGTGGCTGCTCCAAAAAGGTTGGCCAGGGCTCCCGCCAAATCACTTTGCTTCTTGATTTCTCTGCTGGCCAGATATTTGGTCAGCCCACGAGCAATGGTCTTGAAAAAGATTGTTGGTTTTTCCGAATCAAAGGTGATGCGGGCCTCTCGGCTGAGATTCGCCACCTGGTGGGTGACCGTATGGTCTCCACTGACGCCGGCAGTGATCCTGGCGCTACCGATATCCCCCACCGGATCCTGCAATTCAGGTGCCGCCACCGAAACCCAGTATTCGATTTTCCGTCCCCTTACCATAGCCTGCATGTTGCCCATGCCGGCGTACATCTGCCAGGCCCAATAATCGGAATCGGAGTAGGCTTCGCCTTCAAAAATCGGGAAATCAAAACGAACCTGGGTTTTGTGAGCCACAAATCCCGCTTCCAGGAAGAAGACAATTTCGCCATGACCGGCCTGCCAACCTTTGTTGCGAACGGCGGACTCGTAGTCTTCTTTGGTTTTTTGTTTCTCGTCATTTCCGCTGTTCCCGGCAGCAGCAAAGACATTCGGACAATCTTTCTTCAAGTGAATCAATTCCGAATAAAAACCCAACCTGCCGGCCAGCCGCTCCAGGTCCTGACCCAGGCTGGGGGGAATTTCCAGGGCCAAAGTTTTGTGGTTTTGCTGATAGGCCACCGCCGCATTGCGATAGGCGGTGAAAGCATCGTTGACCTCACCGTCGGAATCGTAAAGCATGCCGGAGTAATAAAGCAGGAAAGCGTTGTTGCGCACCCGCCGCATCTGGTCCCCGTCTTGTTTGCGGACCGCTCCCAGGCTGGCATCCACATATTTCGACAATTGAAGACTGGCTCGACGGGCTTCCACCTGGGCTTCATTCGGACTGCCCAGATAAATATAATTGAGAGCCTTGTAATAAGGGACCATGGCCATCTCAAAAGGACGGGCCCGATAGCTGATGGCGTTGTCGTTGGAGATCAGGGACAGGGCGCCTTCGCTGACGCTTTTGGTGTACAAATCTTCAGCCAATCGTTCGGCCGAACTGAATTCAACATTGCTTTCGGAGTACCGACCCGCAAAATGCAGAATCAATCCCCGCTCCAGATAATAGAGCAGGCGATCCTTGCTGCCGCTTTCCGACTCCACCGTGGTGAGGGCCGATTCATATTGGCCGGCAACAAGTTGAGGGCGGAGTTCAGCAAACTTTGCGCTGTAGGTTGTGCATCCCCCCAGCAACAGGGCGGCCGCGAGCAACAGCATTGCCAGCATCCGCCCTGCATTGGGAATATTCCGAAAATAATAAGTCGACAAAGTCATCAACCTTTATACTTCGAGCGACCCACAAATTTCTTAATTTTTTCAAAACCAGCCCAGACTTTGGTATTGTCTTCCAGGTCCACCAGGTAACAATCGACCTGGTAATATTTCACCTGGTCGCCGTCCTCCTGATCCAGGATCATGTTGATTTCACCAATGAGTATGAAGTCAGCGCCATTTTCAAGACCCCATTTTTTCATGGTCTCCTGGCTGGAAAATTCCTGCTGATCGGCTCGTTCGCTGCGAATCTGGTCGCGCTCTTCGGATGAAGCCACCACTTTGACCCGACCGCCATTGATGAAGGAACGCTCCAGGTCGGCGATAAAGGTTTTGACTGCGATGTGTTCGGGAGATTTGTTGCGAATATTACCGACGATGAGATAAGGTTTCTTGCCATTCTCAGCCCGAAAATCTTCCACCCAGGAACTCCCGGTTATTTGGGTCTCCAAAGCAGCCGAGACGT
>JAUUYW010000347.1 GCA_030590265.1 Candidatus Krumholzibacteriia bacterium | reverse complement strand
CGCCACCCTGTCCCGCCTGGGGCAAACAACCGATTTTGTTCCCCATGGAGAGACAGCATGAGCACCGACACAGCCTTGCGCATTGATGATGAACTCATCATCAAATCACTGGCCACAGGCAACCAGCGCAGTGAAGCGGATCTTCAGGAAATTTTGATCCGGGCCAGGCAACTCAAAGGCCTGGAAGCCGACGATGTGGCAGCCTTGTGCACCATCAGCGATCCTGATTTGCTGAAAGAACTGTTCAATGTCGCCCGAGATGTAAAAGAAGAAATCTACGGACGGCGGTTGGTGTTTTTTACTCCGCTATATGTCTCCAATTTGTGCCGCAATGATTGTGCTTATTGTGCTTTCCGCACCAGCAACAAAGGTATTGTACGACGCGCCCTGACCATGGAAGAGCTGGCCGCCGAAACGGCCTCCCTGGTGGACGAGGGCCACAAGCGGGTTTTGCTGGTGGCTGGTGAAGCCTACCCCCGCGAGGGTTTTGATTACATTCTGAAAGCCATCGACACGGTGTATTCGGTCAAGCGCGGCAACGGTGAAATTCGGCGGGTGAATGTGAACGTGGCTCCTCTGGAAGAGGCCGATTTCCGCCGCCTCAAAGGGCACAACATCGGCACTTACCAGATCTTCCAGGAGACCTATCACCGGCAGACCTACGGACAGGTTCACCTGCGCGGCCGCAAGACTGATTTCGACTGGCGGCTGGGCGCCATGGATCGGGCTTTTGCCGCTGGCATCGACGATGTGGGTATCGGTGTTTTGTTTGGTCTGGCCGATTGGCGTTACGAACTGCTGGCCATGCAACAGCACATTCGTCATTTGGAAAATCGTTTTGGGGTTGGGCCACACACTCTCAGCGTGCCGCGCCTGGAGCCGGCCGAAGGGGCGGATCTGGCCAGCAACCCACCCAACCCGGTTTCGGATCTGGCTTTCAGGAAAATCGTGGCCATTCTGCGGCTGATGGTGCCATACACAGGCATCATCATGTCCACTCGCGAGACGGCTGACATCAGGCGCGAGACTTTTGCCCTGGGTGTTTCCCAGATCTCGGCCGGCAGCCGCACCAATCCCGGCGGTTATTCCGCTGAAGACCAGAATGCCGCTGCCCAGTTCAGCCTCGGCGATGTGCGCTCCCTCGACGAAGTGGTGGCCGACGTGGCCCGCCTCGGTTACACCCCATCGTTCTGCACCGGCTGCTACCGCCTTGGTCGCACCGGCGCCGACTTCATGGATTTGGCAAAACCCGGTGATATCAAGAAGCATTGCGACCCCAATGGTTTGAGTAGTTTTCTGGAATACCTGCTGGACTACGGTCAACCCAAAACCCAGGAAATTGGCATGCGCCGCATCGCCGACACCCTGCAAACCATGGACCCGGAACCCCGACGCCGCGCCACCGCCATGCTGGAGAAAATCCGCCAGGGCCGTCGCGACGTTTTCTGTTAGGAGCGCCTCATGGCCAAACAAACCGCCACTCGGGGATTCCGTCTGCACATCGGCTTATATGGCCGGCGCAATGTGGGCAAAAGCAGCCTGGTCAACGCCCTCACCAGGCAGGATGTAGCCATCGTTTCGGATACTCCGGGCACCACCACCGACCCGGTGAGCAAACCCATGGAGTTGCAACCCATCGGCCCGGTGGTTTTGATCGACACCGCGGGGCTCGATGACAGTGGCGATCTTGGTAGCCTGCGCATGCAGCGCACCAGGGCCATGCTGGATCGTTGCGAGCTGGTTCTTTTGGTGACCGTCGCGGGAGTTTGGGGTGATGAGGAAGCAAAACTACTGCATGAATTGAAGCAACGACAGGTGCCGATGATCGTCGTGTTCAATCAAATGGATCAGGGCCAGCCCGCCGCGGAACTGGTCAAATCACTGGAGCAACAAGACGTGGTTTGCGTAGCCACGTCCGCCACAACCAGCCAAGGTGTAGACAATTTGCGCCAGACCATCATTGATGTGGCCATGGCTGAAAAGCAAGAAGCACCGCCTCTGGTGCGGGACCTGGTTCCGGCTGGAGAAACTTGCGTTCTGGTGGTTCCCATCGACAAGGAAGCCCCTGTGGGCCGCATCATTCTGCCCCAGGTCAACGCCATCCGCGATCTGCTCGATGGTGACGCCTGCTGCGTGGTGGTCAAAGAGACCCAGCTGGCCGCCGCCCTGGAAAATATGCGCAAAAAACCGGCCCTGGTGGTCACCGACAGCCAGGCTTTTGCCGAAGTTGATGCCTTGATACCCGCCGATGTTCCCCTGACCGGATTTTCGGTCCTGATGGCCCGTCACCGCGGACAGTTTGAAACCCAGGTGGCCGGAGCCCAGGCCATCGCCAACCTTCGCCCGGGGGATCGCGTTTTGGTGGCCGAAAGCTGCACCCATCATCCTGTGCAGGATGACATTGGCAGAGTCAAGCTTCCACGGTGGCTGAACAAGAGGGTGGGTGGCCAATTGCTTTTCGACACGGTGCAGGGACATGATTTTCCCGAGGATCTTTCGCCTTACAAGCTGGTCGTTCACTGCGGTGGGTGCACCATGAACCGGCAGGAAATCCACAGCCGTCTGGGCCACTGCTCGCGCGCCTCGGTGCCGGCCACCAACTACGGTTTGGCCATTGCCTTTTGCCTGGGAATTTTTGAGCGTGCCCTGGCTCCATTTGAAACATCCGGAATGTTGTCATGACTCAATCGTTGGATGCCATTCTCAGCAAGGCAACCAGGGAAAAATCCCTTAACCGGGACGACTTGATCCGCCTGTTGAGTATTACCGATGACAACGAACGGGAGTCTTTGTTTCAAACCGCATATCAGGTAAAGATTAAAAATGTAGGCCCGGTGGTTTATTTCCGCGGGTTGATTGAAATCTCCAATATTTGCCAAAAGGATTGTTATTATTGCGGCATCCGAAAATCCAATCGAGCGGTGCCGCGCTTTCGTTTATCCCTGGACGAAATTGTTGCCGCCGCTCGCTGGGCTCACGCCAACCGTTATGGATCCCTGGTGCTGCAGGGTGGCGAATTGCAGGACAAGGCCCACACCGCCTTCATCACCGAAGCCTTGCACCGGCTTCATGCCGCCACGAACAACGAACTGGCGGTTACACTTTCACTCGGCGAGCAGAGCCGTGAGGTTCTGGGTGAATGGCGGCAGGCCGGAGCCCATCGTTACCTGCTGCGTCTCGAAACCAGCCGGGAAGATTTTTACCAACGCTTTCACCCCGATGATCACCACTGGGAATCGCGGCTCGAATGCCTCAACGATCTGCGCAGTGAAGACTACCAGGTGGGCACCGGCGTGATGATTGGTCTGCCTGGTCAAACCACTGCCGATCTGGCCGATGATTTGCTCTTTATCCGCCAATTGGATGTGGACATGATCGGCATGGGGCCATTCATTCCCCATGGCGATCCTCCCCTGGCCCATCATCTGAAAAATATCGACAAGACCGCGCAATTGGACGGGGGATTGAAAATGCTGGCCTGCGCGAGGCTGTTGCTTCCCAATGCTAACATGTCCGCCACCACTGCTTTGCAGGCTTTGTCTGACACCGGTCGTGAGTTGGGATTGCAAGCCGGCGGAAACATTGTCATGCCAAATGTTACAGACCCGAAACATCGCCAGGCTTATCAGCTGTATGATGGAAAACCAAGTTTGGATGAGAATTCAGACCAGAGTCGGCTGGGCCTGGAAAAACGCATTGAGAGTATTGGGGAGACCATTGGATATGGGTTGTGGGGGAATTCACCGCGTTATACCACCAGGATTCCAACTTGATCCCCTTATAACCCGGTGCTAGCATGCGCTCAAAATATAAATCACATCCAGTGAAGGACTTTGAAACATGCGCCCCGTATTTTTCAAAAAACTACTCCTATGGGTATTTCTTACAGCAACCCTGCTGACTTTTAAGCCAGATTCAACGTTTGCCCAACGCTACCACATCCAAACCTATCGAGAACAGGATGGGGTAGCCTCCAATTCGGTATTCAACGCGGCTCAGGATTCCCTCGGCAACATG
>JAUUYW010000509.1 GCA_030590265.1 Candidatus Krumholzibacteriia bacterium | reverse complement strand
CCTTGTCGTCTTTGGGCAGGTTGGCCATGTCCAGGGTGGAGACACGAAACAACTCGCCGGCGCCTTCTGCATCACTGGCGGTGATGATGGGTGTGTGGATCCAGTAGAAACCGTGCTCATGGAAAAAACGATGGGTGGCCTGGGCCAGGCAATTGCGCACTCTGGTGACGGCGCTGAAAGTATTGGTTCGCGGTCGCAGATGAGCCACTTCGCGCAAAAATTCAAAGCTGTGGCGTTTGGGCTGCACCGGATAGGTGTCGGGGTCTTCCACCCACCCGAGCACCTCTATGGTGTTGGCCTGGATTTCCACACTCTGGCCCTTGCCTTGACTCTCCACCAGTTCGCCGGTGCAGATGACCGAGCAACCGGCGCTGAGTTTCTGGATTTCTTCGGCATAGTTGGGCAGTTCGCTCTGGGCCACAACCTGGATGGCGTGGAAGCAGGTGCCGTCGTGCACCTGGATAAAGCTCAATCCGGCTTTGGAGTCGCGGCGGGTGCGAACCCAGCCCTTGATGGTTACTGTGGTGCCTGGGGCTACGTCGCCGCGCAGCAGGTGGGAAATCATGTGGTCGGCCATGGTCAATCCTCTGTCGAGTCAATGGTATTCGGGAAATCTGTTTTCTGGGAAGAGAAGATAGCACAAAGAAAATGGGGATGCGAGTTGGGAAACGGCAAATCCTTGCATCTTCAGGTCGGAAGGCCTTTGGCCGGGCAAACACCCTTTACCCGGCCATGGCACGTCAACTGTGCTCCAAGGCAGCTCTCACCTTGAAGCCTATGTTTTAAGAACTTCCACTGTGCATCACTGAAGATGCTTTCTGAATGAAATCAACGAAGGCATCTGCAGATTTGCTGTTCCCCTCGCTGTTGGGGTGGCTGTCTCGGCCCCCACCGGAAGGATAGGCGGACCAGTTGGTCTCCCCTTGATTCGTCAGGACATTGTAGTGGTCAAAAACGGCTACATTGGGCAAATCGTACCCTGCCAACCACCCTTTTTCCTTATCCATCAACCAGTTGTTAAATTGTCGGGCAAGTTCCGGGTGCTTGGGAGAGCCTTTCAACAAATTTTTGACCCAAGCTTTGAAACCAGTGGTTTTGGCCAGAGGAGGAGCAGTGAAAGCGACAAAAAGGACCTGTGGCTGGTTCTCGAAGTAGGGTAATAATGCTGTATAGGCTGCTTTGGCGTTGGCCAAAGTCAACTGGCAGGAATCGGGATCTCCAGGCAATGATCCCTCACCAACAAAATGGTTGTTGGGATAACAGGATTTGAAGGCAACAATTTCATTGGTCGTGCCCTCGGGAAGCAATTCATCCTGATTTTTTGTCTTGATAATACGGTCCATCTGGTCCCGGAATTTGTTGTTCCAGTGGCAGATATCCGTATCCTCACCTACGATTGAACCATAAGAAGCTTCGTTGACAGCGAACCCGATTCCTTCCAGCTGGGATCGCAGCCCGCCACCATTTGGATGACTGACATAAATACATTTGCTGCCGCTGTTTTCACCCTGATCAGCCATTAGTTGCCCGCCGCAGGAGTGATGAATAAAAAGTAACTGCACCGACTCACCTCCACCTTGGGAAACGGGGTTCATTGGAGCTGCATTGGAGACTGTTCCAAGCATGATCCAAAAGCCGAATAATACTAAAGAAAGAACGTTTCTGACCACCATAGACCTCAATTCTAGTTTGCCGATTGTGACCATTATATTTTAAAGCATTAAAAACTGTCTGGCAATATTTACCGGACAATTTGGGAACGATTTTCTGTTCTATTAATACGGCCTTGTGCTTGGATTAGAAAAAAGTATCCATGATGGCCAAGGGATTCAGCCAGATTGACCAAGTCGTTCGCCGGGTGGTTTGCAAGCCACGGGCCTGGGGAAAATCGGCCCAATCTTTTCGGAAGCCGCCCAGTTCTCCTGCCTGGATTTTCCAGCCACCACCCTTGGTTTCATCGTCGATATCACCGTATTCTGCGGTGAAGTGGCCGCTGCGAAGGAATAGGATGTTTGCCAACCCTACTTCCCAGCCACTGCCTTTTTCATCTTGGAGTCCCGATGAATCGCGCCCGTATTCGTAACCATCTTCTTTCCAGATAAAACCTGGTTCCTGCAAATCCTTGGCCCAGGTGAAACTGAGCAATGGGTTGATCATATCGCCCAAAATGCCAAAACCATCGGCGTTCAAATTTTCCCGCGCGTTGTCCGCAAGAGTGAGTTGGGCATCGATGGACCAGCCGGTGATGTAGGTTCGGGGATAGGGATCCATTTGATCAGCATCCGCATGCATGATGAATTCGTCGGTTTTGTTCAGCACTGATGCACCGT
>JAUUYW010000191.1 GCA_030590265.1 Candidatus Krumholzibacteriia bacterium | reverse complement strand
TCAGTTCCCTGGGGGCCTGGAGGGAGACCCAGGCGAACGGTTCAAATTCCGGGGAGATGTCGGTCATGGGGGATGATTGATATCGCTCCGGATACTATTCGGTGGGGGATTGGTTTGGGAGTCGGCAAAGTCGAGATAGCGTTGGGCGAGAGCTTTCACGGTTGAGTCGACTCCCTAAACCCACCTTATTCACGCTAACGCTACCGAGGGGGCGTAAATGGCACCAGGACTGTGTGTTCTCAGATTTGCTGCGGTCACCGTACCTATGGGTACGGCTCCCTTACAAATCCTCCGAGCACCCAGTCCTGGCACCATTTCCACTCCCCTCGCTACGCGTTAGTGTGAATAAGGTGGGCTAAATATTATTGGGAGGACGGGTACCTGGAATGAAGCCAATGATGGAAAAATCAGGCCAGGCCCTCAACATCATTATTTATGCCCAGAGTGGAGTTCTCGCCGGAGATTTGGCGGCTTTGCTCTCGGGCCACCACCATGTTGATCTTCAAACAAACCTGTATGGCATCATCAACGCCTTGACCTTGAAAACCGACATTTTGTTGCTGGTTAAGGATAACCAAAGCATCGAACCTTTGGATTCAACAGTGGTCTTGAAAGCGGCCGGAAAAACCAACTGCAAAGTGATCATGTTGGGAGACTGGAAGGAAATCACCAGTGAGAAATACAACAACAGAGTTGAGATCCTGCCGAGAATGCCCTCGCCTACAGTATTGTTGGATATTATTAAGCGATAATCCCGCTTCAAATCAAGACAGGCATCCCCATCAGGGGCCAGATCTTCCAGACGAAGAGCATCAACACTCCGATCAACATCACACTGGGGGGGATTCCGGCCAGGAAGAATTCCTTGGTGGTAAACTGATTGCTTTCATAAGCAATGGCGTTCGGTGCAGCCCCCACCAGGAGCATGAAGGGCATCCCGGCGGTGGCCAGGGCCACGAACATGACAACCTCCGGCTCAACCCCAATGTAGGGAGCCATCACCAGGGACACCGGCAGGGTGATGGCGATGGCGGCCACATTCATGATGAAGTTGGTCATCACCAGAATAAGGATGGCGACTCCCAAAATGAAGACTAACCAGGGAGCCCCGGCCAGCTGACGCAACCAACCAATGGCCAGCCATTCGGCAGCGCCGGTTTGCCACAGACAAAAACCGATACTCATGGCTCCGCCAAAAAGCAGAATGATGTTCCAGGGCACCGCTTCAAGGTCCTTGGTGCGCAAAATTCCCGTAACAAAAAACAAGATGGCGGCCACCAAAATGATGGCACTTTTGTGGAAGGGCTCCAGGGCCGGAACAAAGGAACGCAGGCTCAAAATCAAAATCAGACTGGCCACGATCACGAGAGTGGCAATTTCCTTTTTTCGCACCGGGCCGAGGGCCTGGTACAAGCCGGCGGCTTTGTCTCGCAGGCCGGGCAACTCGTCCCGCTCGGGTTTGAAAACCAGGCAAATGTATCCCCAAAGCAACAGCACCATGGTGATGCCCAGGGGAAACATGAACTTGGAAATCTCGAAAAAAGAGATTTCCTGACCGGTCAGTTGCTTGAAGAAACCAATGGCGACAGCCCCTCTGGCGGCACCCAGCAGGGTGATGATGCTGCCCGCGCCCGCGGTCCAGGCCATGCCGATAAACAGGCCTTTACCAAAAGTGGTAGACCGTCCGCTCGGTTCGTACAATTGGTGCACTACCAACAACAGGGGAAAAACAGCGGCGGCCACGGCGGTGTGGGCCATGAACAGGGTCATGGTGGCGGTCATGCCGAACACACCGAGGTAAATGATGGGAGTGCGTTCGGGGATGGCCTTGAGCATGAAAAAGGCCATGCGTTTGGTCAGGCCAGTGGCGGAAAAAGCCGCCCCGATGAGCAGGCTGCCGAAGATGAAAAAGACCGAAGGATCCATGAAGTCAGTCATGGCCTGGCGCGAATCACGAATAAACCACAGCGCCTGAACCGCGGCGATGGTCAGGCCAGTTATCCCGGCGGGAAGCACTTCAAAAACCCACCAGATGCCGGCCAGAAGGAAGAGTCCCAGGGCCGCTTTGCCTTCGTGGGTCAGGACAATGGAGTTGCCCGCAGGATCCACGGCATTGGGCATGGCGGGCGCCAGATAGAAGCCGGCAAACAGAGCCAGGCCCAGGAGAAAAGGAAGCAGTCGGCGTTTTTTACGCAATCGTCACCACCAGGGGGAATTCGAATTCTTCACTTTCGCCGGTGATCGCAGGGTGGAACACCGGGTCGGAAAAGCCTGCATCGGCCAACAAGGCAATCAGTTGAGCTTCGGTCCAGGCCTTGTGACACTGGACATACCTCTGCAGACTACCGGATTCCTGCTCCAGAATCCAGTGCACATGCACTTCGGTGGCGGATTCTTCATCCCAGCCGAATTCCTGGAGCCAAAGATGCGGTTTGTCGCAGAAAATCGACGATTGCTGGCAAGACCACTCGCTGCTCTCTTCTTCCACAAAAATATCCGCAGGTTGGTATTCCAGGACAAATCGCCCGCCCCGGCGCAGGCAACTTTTCAGGCGAGGCAGAAAATCACGAACCATCTCCGGCGAGAAAGAATGGAATTCACCAAACCAAAACGTGATGACATCCACCGGGCCGTCCACAAGTTGGAAAAAATCGTCCGGCAGTTGGGTGAGATCCAGATCCAGAAAGCGGCAATGCAATTGTTCTGCTTCGGCTTTGGTGCGGGCCCATTCCAGGGGTGCGGGAGCAAAATCGAATCCGGTGGATCGAAAACCACGCCGCGCCAATTCATGACCATAGAGGCCCGGTCCGCAGCCCACATCCAGAACGTGACTTCCGGCGGGAATTTGGGACACCAGCCAATCCACATGCCGATCGATCATTTCGGAGCTGCGGCTGGCCATGTGGGTGTTGGGGTCCAGGTGCACCAGCAGCATGCGTTCGCTGAAGGCAGGGTCATTCCAGGGAATTTGATAGCCATCAACCCAGGGTTTTGGTGGATGGGGGGCAGCCAGGATTTTGTGCAGGGCTTGCTGATGATTCAAAGTGGGCTCGTTCCGGTTGCAGGGTGATTCCCGCCAGGTGTGGATGCGGGCAAAACAATCTATTCAGAAGTTATCCCCCCTTATCCACAATCGTCAACTGCCACATTCTTGGGGGATTGGAGCTCTTTAGAGACGGATTATCCCCGAGATGGCCCAGGTTTTCCACAATATTTGGGACTTATCCACATTTTCTTCAAGTGTTGTCCCAAGGTGTCACTCTTGTTGTCCCCGGGTTATCCACAGGATAATGGCGCAGGGAATCTGGCCGGGATGACAATCCTCTTCGCTCATGATAGATTAGGTTCCCCGTGGCATTTCTTCTTTCCCAGGTTTTACCGAGGTGTGATTTTGGCAGCGCAGAATTATCCGGATTCCAATACCGAAATGAGCAGGTCCCCGAAAAAAAAGGGATCTTCCTTTGGCTATGACAAGCTTCCCCGAGATCGCCAGCCGCCCTTCAATGAAGAGGCCGAACAGGCGGTTTTGGGCGCAGCCATGATGGACCGCGAAGCAGTGGGTCTGGCCCGGGAAAAGGTTGATTTTCCTGACTTTTACCGACTTGAACACCAGCTTATTTTCAGGGCCATGTGCAGCATGTACGAAGATGACCAGGCCATCGATCCGATCACCGTTGCCGATACCCTGAAAAAGGGTGGCGAAGAATTCCTGGGCCGGGATAAGAAAAAGCAACTCCAGGACCGGGATCTGCTGGAGTTGGTTGGCGGCATGGATTTCCTGATCGATCTGGCGGGCATGATGGGCACTGCGGCCAATGTCTACTATCACGCGGGTATCGTGCGTGAAAAAGCGGTGCTGCGCAACCTGATCAGTGTATCAAGCACCATTGCCGGCGAGGCTTTTGCGGCGGAAGACGAAGCGGCTGCCATCCTGGATCGGGCCCAGGGACGCATCTACGAAATCAGCGAGGATACGCGCCAGGGCGGTTTCGAAGCCGTCGATTCCATTGTCCCGGATGCCTTCAAGAGTATCGAAGAGGCCTTCCAGAACAACGACGATGTCACCGGCCTGCGCACTGGTTTTGCCGAACTGGATCGGAAAACCGGTGGCTTTCAGAAAAGTGACCTGCTCATCCTGGCGGCGCGCCCGTCCATGGGTAAAACCAGTTTCGCCCTGAACCTGGCTTACAATGTGGCGGTGAACGAGGGTAAGGGCGTGGGGATCTTCAGTCTCGAAATGAGCCGCGAGCAGTTGGTCATGCGAATGCTGGGTTCCAGCGGTCCGTTCAACCTGCACAACCTGCGCCGCGGGCGTTTGAAGGCTGAAGATTGGCCCAATCTCACCTCGGCCTGCGAGAAACTCTCTCGGGCTCCCATTTTCATCGACGATACCAGTGGCATCAATGTGCTGGAGATGAAAGCCAAGGCTCGTCGTCTGAAACAGCAGCATGGTCTGGGCCTCATCGTCATCGACTATTTGCAGCTCATGTCCGGCAGCGGCCGCATTGAAAACCGTCAGCAGGAAATCTCGGTCATCAGCCGCAATCTCAAAGGCATGGCCAAGGATCAGAATGTGCCAGTGCTCGCTTTGAGCCAGCTCTCCCGTGGTGTGGAGGCACGCGCCGACCACAAACCCATGCTGAGTGATTTGCGTGAATCCGGGGCCATCGAACAGGATGCCGATGTGGTCATGTTCATTTTCCGCGAAGAGGTTTACAAACCCGAAGATGAAACGGTGCGCAACCTGGCCACCCTCATCATCGGCAAGCAGCGCAATGGGCCCATCGGCCAGCTGGATCTGTATTTCCACAAGGAATACACCAAGTTTGCTGACCTGGCGAGGTAAGGTGGCATGGGTGGTGAGATGCTGCACCTGATCGATCTGGACCAGGAGTTGCCCGGTCAGCGCCGGTTTATCAGCTGCTGGGTCGGCAGCCATCAGGGGAAATATTTTGTGGTGGATCCAGGTCCGCCTTCCACCGGGGAATACCTGGTGGCCCGTTTGGAAGCGCTGCATTTGCCGCGCCTGGATTTCATTCTGTTGACACATAGTCATCTGGATCATGCCGGAGCGACGAAAAGAATGTTGGAACGCTGGCCCGAAGCCAAGGTGTTTTGCCATCGTGTTGGACGGCCTCATCTGGTGGATCCGAGTCGTTTGTGGCAGGGATCTTTGCAGGTGTTGGGTCATAAGGCTCAGGTCTATGGGGAGCCCTTGCCGGTTCCCGAAAGCTCCCTTGTGGACAAATCCTATTTGTCTGAGCAGGGAATTTCCGTGGTGGCCACTCCTGGTCATGCCCCTCATCACGTTTCATTCTTTTGCGGCGAGAATCTTTTTTTGGGAGAAGCGGCAGGCACTTTCAGCACCTTGGGACAACCAACAGGTTCCCTGGAGTGTTACCTGCGTCCGGCGACCCCACCACGATTTTTCCCCGAGGTGGCCGACCAATCCCTGAAAGCCATGCTGGAGCACACACCGTTCCCACATCGACTCTGCTTCGCTCACCACGGGCAATTTGAAGGTGATGGCAAAGCCTTGTTGGAACAGGCCCGACTGCAATTGAAAATCTGGGTGCAGATTGTCCGGGAAACCCTTGCCGAAGCGGCCATCAATCCGGCAGACGAGGCCGCAGTGCAGGACTTTACCCCTGAATTAGTGGCCAACCTGCACCAGGCAGACTCCTTCTTTGCCCGGGGAAAAAACCTGCCTGACGATATTTGTCAGCGCGAAGAAGACTTTACGCGTCAAACCCTCCGGGGGATATCCGGATTTTTGGCCCGATGATTTCCCATAAGATGCCAGCAGCAGATGGTTTCCTGCCGACCTTTCCAGGCAGACTGTTTCCCTGTAGACTTCACCCCAACCCAAGCTTATATTCCACCCCATCATGACAGCTATTTTCCAAAACATCGGTTCCCACGTGATCGCCGGCCTGGTTAACGCAGGTCGTGGCGTTATTTTGCTGCGCTCGATCATCTTACAGTTTCCCCAAATTTGGCGCCGTCGCCGGGAAATCGGAGAGCAGATGCACGTGGTGGCCATGGGTTCGTTGCCCCTGGTCATTGTCACTTCCGTCTTTGTGGGTGCAGTGACGGCGGTGCAGGCTGTTTACCAGATGCAGTCCATGGTGCCCATGAAATTTCTGGGCGTGATGATCTCCAAAACCGTTTTCATCGAGTTGGGGCCAGTGTTGATGGCGCTGGTGGTGGGCAGTCGCCTGTGCGCCAACTACGCCGCCGAACTGGGCACCATGAAGGTGACCGAACAACTGGACGCCATGAGCATCATGGCCATCGACCCGGTGGCCTATTTGGCCTTGCCCCGGTTTTTGGCCGCCTTGCTGATGATTCCCATCATCACGATCATTTGCGATGCGGTGGCCATTTTTGGTGCCTATGTGGTTTCGGTGATGACCCTGGATATTACCAGCAGTGTATTCATCGAAGGTTTGCGCATGTTCTACCGGCACAGCGATTTGTTGGGTGGATTGTTCAAATCGCTGGTCTTTGGCGGCATCATCGGCATGAGTGGTTTCTACTTTGGATTCAATAACGAGGGTGTGGCCGAAGGTGTGGGCAAGATCAACATGACCGCGGTGGTG
>JAUUYW010000404.1 GCA_030590265.1 Candidatus Krumholzibacteriia bacterium | reverse complement strand
GGAACGCAGGATCTCGCTGGGGTTTGAACTGAATGTGAATCAGGATTTTCGGTATCATGCTCTTGATGTCAAACTTGGATACCATTGGTAATAAAACTTTTAGGAAGATACTTTGCCCTGTCAAGCCAAGTTCGTTTTTGGTGCTTCCTTATTGGTTCTGCTTGCCTGCCTGATAACACCGGTCTTGGCCCAAACAGATTCCACTGAAGAGCTGCGCCGGGAAGCATTCCGCCAAACGGCCTCCATTCAGCAGGGTGGCCGTCATTGGCTCATCTTCGAAACTGAATTTTTCACCATCCATCACCAATCAACCAATGCGCCCGACCCGGTAGCCTGCCAGGAACTCGACTCCTTTGTAACCCGAACCCTGAACTCCCTTGACCCCAATGGTCTGGCAATTCAGACCCTGCGCGAAAATAAACTGGCTTACTATTTATGCAATGACGCAACCGTGGAAATACTGACCGGGTACCAAACCAAAGGCATGGCCGATCTCGCTGGCCGAGCAGTGATCAGTTCCCATTTTCCCCACTTTCATGAGTTGGCTCATTTGTTGGTGCATCTGCTCATGGAAGAGAAACCATCACAAACTCATCCGCTGGTTCAGGAGGGCCTCGCCTGTTTGATTGGAGGACGCTGGGGACGGGCTCCCCAAACGGTTCTCTACACCGGCTGGGTTCATCGAAATTTCGGCATGGGGGAGCTGGCTGATGCTTTGACCAGGGATGGGTTTTATTCCCTGCCGGGTGGGGCTGATGTGGCCTATCCCATGGGGGCGGTTTTGTGCGAAATCGTGCGCCGACAGGCCGGATGGAATGGGGTTATGGAACTCAATAAAAAACTCTCGGGAACCGTTGAGTTTGTTTCATCCCTGTCGGCGGTGGATGTTGAGGAATATGTGGCTGAAATCTGCGGCTGGGATGACGAAACTGCCGGTGTCGAGTTGAAAAATAGAATGGCAAATATTTGGCCCGAGTTCAGGCGATGTGGGATTTATCCTGCAGAATCAATTCCAACTGTGGAGCCAACCTGGGAATATTCCGATTCCCTCAGCCAAGTGAAATTATGGAACGGCCAAACAAGTCAGGTTGTTTGGGTGAAATCTGATCAGTTTCCTGTTTTCCTTTTGTCACCAAACCAAAATTCCAGCCGGGCATTCAGCTCTCTTTTCAAGGACCACCTCCCATTAAAACAATATCTTGGCCAGCGATATGGATTGCGTTGCGATCCCGAAAACATTGCCCTATATGATTACGCCACCAACCAGCTTGTAGCCACCTGGGTGGCAAGTTTTACTGATGAAATGGATGGATGTGGCACCAGCCAAACGGGGCTGCTTTTTGAGATCGGCAGCCAAGGAGGGAGTGCCCTGGAGCCATCAGAAATCAGGTGGAATTCAATAGCGATCCCCTGAAGAAACCGCTGCCATCACCTGCTGCCAAATTCCGCCAGACCCATTTGCCAATTAGTGACCAGATGCAAATAGGAAACCTCAGAATTGAAGGCAGGATCTCTCCCTGTTTGAAGGATGCGTTGGCCTTCGGGATGCAGATCGAAATAACAGCCATCTCCAGTAGGGCTTGCAACAGTGAATGCATGGCGGAAATTGCCCACCCGAAAGGTATCACCTGTGCCATCCACCGTATAAACATGCACATTGCCATTGAACTGATTGACCCACAGCTCGGTACCATCCTGATTCCATTTTGGATAGACCGCGCCGCTGGTGGTAACCTGCCACTTGCGCGGACCGCCACCGGCAGGGATAACAAAAATATCCCATCCGGATGAGCTCTCCGTATGATAGGCAATCCAGCGGCCATCCGGCGAATATTTTCCTCCCCCCAAAGTCTTCTCGGGGTCCATGGCCAAAGTGATGATCTCTTCCTCTCCAGCCTGCAGAGACATTTTTCGAATTTCGTGTTTCCCGTCTTCTCTTTCAAAATTGAGCAGCAGGGCCTTGTCTCCAACACTCAAGCTGGTGGGAAACATAGGCCGAGACGATTCCAGCAGAATAGCAGTGCCACCCAGTCCTTCCACAGGTTGCTGCAAAAGGCGATAGTTTCCATTTTCTGATGACAGGTAAAACACGGATTTTCCGGAACGTGACCAGCACGGTCGAGTCTCATCACCTGGAGCAAAAGTGAATCGTGTTCGCAGGCCCGTTTCCAAATTCACCAACCACAAGTCGATGCCTTCATTGGAAGCACCATGCACTTCGACCAGGGCTTGCTTCCCGTCGGGAGATATGGATGGGAAAAAGACCTGCCCCGGTTCACCGAGAGGCTCCGAGACCACATGGTCTTGACTGGTCCAGAAGATCAGTTGCTGATCCTGGCCGGAAACCCCGGTCTGATACACCAGCATACCATTATCGGAAGCACTGAAGACTCCAACCACTGCACCGGAAATGGAAAGAATACTGTCAACCAAGGGTGTGCCACCCTCGATGAGTTTTTCCTGGTCCGGTGTAAAGGGAGTCGCCATTAACACACCTTCGCGCACGGCCAACAAGTGACCGTTGGTGTATTCGGCGTTGACCTGGGATTCAGCAATGACCCGGGGGGCTATGGTTGTATCCAGGGAAGCCAGGAAAACGTCGTAAAGTTCATTGGTCTCTTTTTTGCGCACTACAAAAATGAATTCCTTGCCGCTGGGCAAAAACCTTGGGTGCCGATGGGATTCCTGATCGCCTGTCAAAGTTGTCAAGGCCACAGGTTCACCACCAATAGCAGGCACTTTATAAATGGCGGTTGTGGCATCGGGAGCAAAAATGACCTCTCCCTGACTGTTCCAGGATCCACCTTTGCCATTTTCAGCCGCGCACAGGGTTACGGGCGGACCTCCACTGACGGCAATTTTTTTGAGTTTGTCGTCTGTAGGATCAAAGTATCCAATGAATTTGCTGTCTGGTGACCAGAAAGGATAGGCGGCGCCCTCCGTGCCCGAAAGTCCAACCGACTCGCCTTTATCCAATTGGCGCAGGTACAACCGAGATACTCCATCTTGGTCCACGGCAGTAAAAGTCAGTTGGGTGCCATCTGGAGAGACTACCGCAGGACCCGGTGCTGCACTATTCAAGTTGAAATCTGCTTTGTCCGGTGGTGGAATCATCGTGTGCAGAACAGGTGCCGGTTCTGACTTGGCCAGGACTTTCCAGCCCAGAAATGTGCCGGCGAAAAGACACACCAAAGCCATGGTCAAAATGAGCAGGACCGGAGTCTTCGCGGGTGCGTTTTCGGGGGAAATATTGACCAGACCCAGTTGGGAAAAGTTCAAACTCGAACCGCTGGCGCCACCATCCTGCAAAAAGATGCGGGCCTCTCCAATATCACGCAGACGCTGTTTTGGGTCGCGCTCGAGGCAGCGTTCCACCAGGCGGCAAAGCTC